>NZ_JAPFCD010000055.1:0-33602 GCF_026153155.1 Photorhabdus aballayi
AGAAGTTATGTTTGATAATAAAACAACGGCTTTTGTACTGATTAGTCATGAGTTTTGATTTATAGAATTAATTAAAGTGAAGTCGTAATGACTATTATGTGTCCGCTAATTATTTCAAAAAGGTTTAAATAGTTACTAAAAAAGCCTTGCCTCATTGAGACCTTTTCTGATTATCGAATGCTCAGTTTTGATCTACAAGGAGGCCACTATTTATTGCCCCCAAATACAAATAACGAGTAATTAAGTATGGCGCTTCTTGATGCATTATCCAAGAAGAGGTGAATACCACGAGAATAGCGGATAATACCAAACCTTGTTCTAAAGGCATTGACGCCAGGTTAGTACTTTTGGCGTGGGGAATCATGACGGTCAGCATAATCACCAGAAAAATGCCTTGTTATTCCAAGTCTAAAATGTCACCTTTTGGTACAAATCCGAGTTTTTATATCTATGCGGGAGGATATGCATGCTTCTTGAAACAATAACATCTTTGGAATGCAGCCTTCACGACGTCCGGCGGCATGACAAAGCATGGCTTGAGAAAATCCTTCATCCTGATTTTCTCGAAATAACTCGCTCAGGTCACTTAGTCGGTCGCAGTGAAACGATTGACGCCCTGATAGCTGAAAATAGTACTAATTGCATCGTAAGTTCTGACTTCCGGCTGACGATAGTGGAAGAAATGTGCGTTATTTTACTTTACAGAACTCACAATCAGGACGGTGGTCATGCAGCACTGAGGTCATCAATTTGGGTATTTTCTAATGAACATAATTGGCGCCTGACTTTTCATCAAGGTACACCGTGTGGATTATAGGTTGGGGTATGCTAGAGCCAGTGCTGTTGCCTAGGGATTCAACACAATCCAGCAAGCGGCCATAAGCAAAAGAGAATTAAATAGCGGAAGGAAATCATCGTATGGTAGCAGCTTAGGAAATATATCGTAAAATTGGTGACTCATTGTGTATAGAAAAACTTTTATAAAATGGTTTGTGGACGCAAACTAAGAATGCTCCGGTAAGCTCCAAACCATTACTAGTAAAAAATGATGTTTGATATTAATGAGGTATGCAAATGAAAAAAAATGAAGTATATATAAAGATGTTAGCATTATCTCTACCTTATATAAGGAATATACAAACTCACAGTAAAAAATTGAAAGGAAGGGATATTTCATGTTATTTTGAAGCTGAATTAATCCATAACTTTCACCATTCTATTCTTGATGAAAACTTTCAAGAGCATGATATTTATTTCTTAAATCATCAAGCCAAATATTATTATGAAAATTGTAGTAATATTATTTCGCCAAATTATAATCAGCACTTATTTTATATTAAAGAGTTATTTGACATAATTCCTGAAAATTTAAAAGATAAATTAATCTGGCCGGGGCCATGAGTAGATAGGATGCCATTATGATTGATATAAAGTTCTATTTATATTCGATACTGATAACTGCGGTTATCTATATCAAATAGCCATAATGGAAATTTATATCTTAGGATAAGGGCGTGGTTTATTGTTCCGGTATTGAAACATGAGTTGGATAAATAATGATGAAAATAGCTAAATTAGTAAATATTCAAGAAGTAACCATCAATATTGATGGTTATATACCTATTGATATCCAGTTAGTTGATAATATAAACGAAACCCCTTTGTATTGGAGAATTGGTGATAATGAAAAAAGTTTATTAGAGTTTGCTATTTTACCTAGCGATGGCAGAATAGCAGCAATTACATTAGTTGCAATAAATCCTTATTTTGTTCAATGCGTGGATAATGAATTTATTGCATCACATGAAAGTAAATGTGGTTTTCCTATAGTCGATATGAGTCCGTGGAAATTTATTGAAAGTAATAATTTTAGCCATCGTTTTATTGATGAATTTAATTGTGTGATTAAAGTAGATGTTTATCAGGAGGCTATTATATTGATGATAAAAGAGAAATGTAAATTATCAAGTTGGGTTAAATGTAATAATTCTTTATGGTTGGGACTGGATAATGATGAAAATATTATCAGTGTCCTAATAAAAGATTTATCGAAAGAAGACATTAATAATTTCTTTAATTCTATTAGCTAGAATATGTCAAGCTGGTTTTATACCCGTCATCTTTCAAGTTGCCTCTTTGTTGGCTATACTCACTCACCTCGGTTACATAGTTATCTATGCTCCCGGGGATTCGCTCCCTTGCCGTCGCGATACATCATTGAAATCCATAGGGTATATCTTAGATGGATATACGGTTTTTCTGTTACTACCGATAATACTGGAGACGAAATTATAACTAAATGGAAGTTCTCTCAAACTAATTAAAAAGAAGTTAATAGAGGATTTAAGATCATTTATTAACTTCCGATATTTTTAATGAGTGCATATATATTTGGTTTTTATTTCTCCATAAAAACAGATTGACTTATTTTTATATTGTCAATAATTCTTCATTCTATAGTCTTTTAATACTTGGTCTATTACCCAACTGGTTCGTGATCCTGACTCTCCTGTTGATGGGCAAAATCCCTTTCCTTGCAATTCATTAATGATAGTATTAATCAATGGCATTTCTATATGTTTTGGATTGTCAATATTAAATTGGTGTAATTTGTTATTTTCGTCATAATATGAAATGGCTGAATTTCCAAATGTAGAGAAAGATATTTTTCCTTTAGTGCCAATTATTTCAACATTATCGCCTCTAGAGTTCGATACAAAATTCCATATACCCACACCTTGAATATTATTTTCAAACATAAATGACATTGATACACAATCTTCTGCGGGATAAGCATTCCCTTGTGAATTTGCATGTCCTTTGACAGAAATAATCTTTCCTAAAAGAAAGTCTAATATATCAAGAGTATGGCATGCTAAATCAACAAATAATCCACCACCGGAAATTTCTGGATTAACAACCCAAGGTAAATGGTGTGGATCTTGGTAACATTGCTCTATCTCTCTGTAAAGTATACAACTTACAATTCTTGGTGTTCCTATAGCACCTGACTCGATTAATTCTTTGATCTTTAAAAATCTTGGCAATGCTCTCCTATAATAAGCGACAAATAAAGGGACATTTTGAGCCTGACAGGTAGCTATCATTTCATTACATTCTTCAAATGTTAATGCCATAGGTTTTTCTACATATATTGCTTTACCTGCTTTGGCCGCTAAAATGGTATATTCTTTATGTGTAGAGGGTGGTGTTGCAATATATATTGCATCAATGTCTTTGTCATTAATAAGTGAATTAGCGTCAGAATACCATTTAGGCACATTATGTCTCTTGGCGAAGTCCTCTGCTAAATTAGCATTGCGTCGCATTACTGCAACCAATTCAGAATTATCTAATTTATAAAAAGCAGGGCCGCTTTTTACTTCAGTAACATCACCACAACCAATAATTCCCCATTTTATTGTTTTTTTCATTGTTATTTTCCCAATATGCTTATGTCGAATTGTTTATTAATAAAAAATTGGTGAAAATATTATAGTAGAAATCTGATTTATCCTATCTTTTTGCTCCAATATATGATTATATAACATGTTTCTTACTTCTGAATCAAGTGAGTTAATATAATCTTCATCGTATTTCTTATAATCTATTATACCAAAATGACATGTGGGTTCACATCTATGCCCAATTAAATTTTAAATTGCAGCATGGTGGTAAGTGAAAGCAACCAACAAAGTAGTAATTTGAAAGATGGAGGGGATAAGTCAGTCAGTAAATAGCTTGATGATATAAAGATACTCCTTTATGTTTTTTCCGATAATTAAGCTTTTTTCAGGACTTAAACCCTACCACATTAACCGTTTTATCCATTTTTTTATTGCATTATTTTTTATGATTTGCTTCGTAAAATGATGGCAAGAAAACGCTTAACTCTCTGTTATTCGAATAATATTCTTTTGCGTACTGATTTCTTTTCAACTCTTTGCTAATGGTTAATGGACTTTGATTGAATACAATTAACTCTCTTTCTATCCCACATGCTTGCAGTCATGATTGCAATAACATATATTGATTGCAATGCATGCTAAATTAGGAAATGAATCTATGCCATCCATTACTGTCAGAAATGTACCGGACGAAGTGCATCGCGCTTTGCGGGTACGCGCAGCCACACACGGTCGTAGTGCTGAGGCTGAAATCCGGTTTATTCTGGAAAACGCAGTACAACCGGCGGGACGAATCAAGCTGGGCTCCTTGCTGGCAAAAATCGGTCGCGAGGCGGGGGGCGTTGATCTTGAGATCGAGCGTGATAAGACACCTGCTGAGCCGATGAGTTTTGAATGATACTGCTAGATACGAACGTAATTTCCGAGCCGCTACGGCTCAGCGGCGACCCCGCTGTGGTTACATGGATAGATGAACAGAATGTCGAGACGCTTTACCTGTCCGCGATCAGCTTGGCTGAGCTTCGCTTTGGGATTGCAGCGCTGTCCAATGGTAAGCGCAAAGATACCCTGCATAGAAGCCTAGAGCGAAGTGTTGTTCCTTTATTTACCGGTCGTATTTTGCCGTTCGATGCGGCCGCTTCGGAAGCTTATGCCGAGATCATGGCGCGAGCGAAGAGCGAGGGGAAAGCCATCGGGAAAGCTGACGGGTATATTGCGGCTATCGCAGCGGCGAATGGGTTGATTGTTGCAACCCGCGATACATCACCTTTTGAAGCTGCTGGGCTTACTGTTATTAACCCTTGGAAGGACTAATAACATAGTTGTTATTACATTCTTGGTGCGTGTAATAATGAGCAAATAATCATTATTATCTGCCCACCATGAAGACCAATTTTAATTACTAAAGCTCAATCTCAATATCACTAAGCGGATGACAGCAGCAGGGTAAAATCTCGCCTTCATTAACAAAAGCTAAAGGTTTACGTCGATAACCAACTTTGCCTTTTATCAATCTGACACGGCAGGAACCGCAATAACCTTCTCGGCACTGGTATTCAGCCTGTACTCTACCTTGTTCCAGCGCTTCTAGCAGACTGTTATGCAGTTCGGGAGAGCTGTAGATATGGTAACCCTGCATACCATGCAGGGTTACTTTATAGCTTGTCATCAGAGTTCAAAATCACTCAGGTCGTCAGGGTTAACTTCAGCATCAATCTGACCAACCAGATAGGAGCTAACTTCAACTTCTTGCGGCGCTACTTGAACGTTATCAGACACCAGCCAGGCGTTAATCCACGGAATCGGGTTAGAACGCGTTTCAAACGGCAGTTTCAGCCCGACAGCCTGCATGCGAATGTTAGTAATGTACTCAACATATTGACACAGAATATCTTTGTTCAAGCCAATCATGGAGCCTTCGCTGAACAGGTAATCTGCCCACTCTTTTTCTTGTTCCGCCGCCTGAACGAACAGGTCATAGCACTGTTGTTCACATTCTTTGGCGATTTCTGCCATTTCCGGATCATCCTGACCAGAGCGCAACAGATTCAGCATATGTTGCGTGCCGGTTAGATGCAGTGCTTCGTCGCGAGCGATCAGTTTGATGATTTTCGCATTACCTTCCATTAATTCGCGTTCAGCAAAGGCAAATGAACAGGCAAAACTGACATAGAAACGGATAGCTTCCAGCGCGTTAACGCTCATCAGGCACAGGTACAATTGCTTTTTCAGTTCACGCAGACTAACAGTGATGGTTTTGCCGGCAATCTGGTGTGTTCCTTCGCCAAATAACTGGTAATGATTAGTCATCTCAATCAGATCATCGTAATAAGCGGAAATATCTTTCGCTCGTTTCAGAATCTCTTCATTGGTGACAATATCATCAAACACAACAGCCGGATCATTAACGATATTTCGGATGATGTGAGTGTAAGAACGTGAATGAATCGTTTCAGAAAACGACCAAGTTTCAACCCAGGTTTCCAACTCAGGGATGGAAATCAAAGGCAGAAAAGCCACGTTCGGGCTGCGGCCCTGAATAGAGTCCAGCAGCGTTTGATATTTTAAATTACTGATAAAAATATGCTTTTCATGGTCTGGCAGCGCATTATAGTCAATGCGGTCGCGAGACACGTCAACTTCTTCCGGGCGCCAGAAGAAAGAGAGTTGTTTTTCGATCAGCTTTTCGAAAATCGGATACTTTTGCTGGTCATAACGGGCTACGTTTACCGGCTGACCAAAAAACATCGGTTCCTGTAACTGGTCGTTTTTTACTTGTGAAAAAGTGGTATAGGCCATAACTTCCTCAAATTAAATCTTACACGCGCCGCTTTCACAGTCGGAATCAGCAGATTCCACGACTTCTTCCAGGTCATCCTGAACGTCTTCCGCACCATCACGGGTATTGTGGTAATACAACGTCTTCACACCATATTTGTAAGCGAGCAATAAATCTTTCAGTAGCTGATTCATCGGCACTTTTCCACTTGGGAAATGTGTCGGATCGTAGTTGGTATTGGCAGAGATCGACTGGTCGATAAATTTCTGCATGATACCAACCAACTGCAAGTAGCCATCATTACCAGGCATTTGCCATAAGAGTTCGTAAGCGCTTTTCAGACGCTCATATTCCGGTACAACCTGGCGCAAAATGCCATCTTTTGATGCTTTGATGCTCACATAGCCACGAGGCGGTTCAATACCGTTGGTGGCGTTAGAGATCTGGGAAGAGGTCTCTGAAGGCATCAAAGAAGATAATGTTGAATTGCGCAGACCATATTGTTTGATATCGTTGCGCAATGTTTCCCAGTCATAGTGCAGCGGTTCATTGGTCAATGTGTCCAGCGCTTTTTTATAGGTATCGATAGGCAGGATACCTTTAGAATAGGTGGTTTCTTTAAACCACGGACAAGCGCCTTGTTCTTTCGCCAATTCATTAGAGGCTTTCAACAGGTAATACTGGATAGCTTCAAATGTTTTGTGAGTCAGGTTGTTAGCGCTGCCATCTGAGTAACGTACACCGTGTTTCGCCAGATAGTAAGCATAGTTGATGACGCCAATGCCTAATGTACGGCGCCCCATTGCACCTTGTTTCGCGGCAAGGATAGGGTAGTCCTGATAATCGAGCAGGGCATCAAGGGCACGGACCGCCAGAGTAGCCAGTTCTTCCAACTCATCAAGATTTTCAATGGCGCCCAGGTTAAAAGCCGACAAGGTACACAGCGCAATTTCACCATTTTTATCATTGATGTCATTCAATGGCTTGGTTGGCAGTGCAATTTCCAGACACAGATTTGATTGGCGCACTGGGGCGACTAAAGGATCAAATGGGCTGTGAGTGTTGCAGTGGTCTACGTTCTGAATATAGATACGGCCGGTAGAGGCGCGTTCTTGCATCATCAGGGAGAAGAGCTCAACCGCTTTCAGACGTTGCTGACGGATATTGCTGTCCTGCTCATATTTGGTGTACAAGCGCTCAAATTCGTCCTGATCGGCAAAGAAGGCATCATAGAGTCCGGGAACATCGGATGGACTGAACAGGGTAATTTCTTCACCTTTGATCAGGCGTTCATACATCAGTTTGTTAAGTTGTACGCCGTAGTCCATGTGACGAACACGGTTCCCTTCAACGCCACGGTTGTTTTTCAGTACCAACAGGCTTTCAACTTCCAGATGCCACAATGGATAGAATAGTGTAGCGGCACCGCCACGAACGCCTCCTTGAGAACAGGATTTGACCGCAGTCTGGAAATGCTTATAAAAAGGAATACAGCCGGTATGGAAGGCTTCGCCATTACGGATTGGGCTTCCCAATGCGCGAATACGGCCTGCATTGATACCAATACCAGCACGTTGAGAAACATATTTCACAATGGCGCTGGAAGTTGCATTAATGGAATCGAGGCTATCGTCACATTCAATCAGTACGCAGGAGCTGAACTGACGAGTCGGAGTGCGTACACCTGCCATGATCGGGGTCGGCAGCGAAATTTTAAACGTCGAAGCTGCGTCATAAAAACGGCGAATGTAGTCCAGACGTGTCTCTTTCGGATAACCGGAGAATAGGCAAGCCGCCACCAGAATATAGAGGAATTGGGCGCTTTCATAAATTTCACCGGTAACGCGATTTTGGACCAGGTATTTCCCTTCAAGCTGTTTGACCGCCGCGTAAGAAAAGTTCATATCACGCCAATGGTCAATAAACTCGTCCATTTGTTCGAATTCTTCTTTCGAATAGTCTGCAAGCAAGTGTTTGTCATATTTGCCCATTTTCACCATATGGGAGACATGATCATAGAGTGCGGGCGGCTCGAATTCACCATAGGCTTTTTTACGCAGATTGAAAATTGCCAAGCGGGCGGCCAGATACTGATAATCAGGTGCGTCGCCGGAGATAAGATCCGCGGCAGCTTTGATCATCGTTTCATGAATATCTGAGGTTTTGATGCCATCGTAAAATTGGATTTGAGAACGCAGTTCTACTTGTGATACCGAGACATTTTTCAGTCCATCGGCTGCCCAGTTAACAACCCGGTGGATTTTTTCAAGGTCAATTCGTTCTTTGTGGCCATCACGCTTTGTTACTAGCAGACTATGGTTCATGGACAGGCATACCTTACATTTACTTTCAAATTCGCTCCCACCTGCTTTGTGTCTTTGACTTAGACCAAAACATAACCCCCTCAATGGCGGAAAAACCAACGAGAGAGTAGTGGTAATGGAATGTTAAGGAACACAATATGTAGGGGGTACACTAAATAATGACAACAAGATAATGTTAAAAGCGGCTTTTATCAAGTGCACAAAAATACGGATTCTTGTGGATAACTTGAGGACTAAATTTATTAAAAAGCCGGAAGCCTGCATCATTACTAGCGGTTGCTCTGACAGAAACACCGGCGAAAATGAGTAAAAAAATTCCTGAAAATATGATTTATTTGCCGATTTATTAATCTGTCAGGTGAATATGTCAGACATACTGGGTGTGTAATATATAATTGACGTCTACATTGTGACCAAGACTAAATTTATCCGTTAGTGGGTTATAATGCAGGCCGATAATATGCTTTTCCCGCAGGAATGTTCTGTCAATCCAGCTTATCAACTCTGATGGTCGGATAAATTTCTTCGCATCATGGGTTCCTTTCGGTACCATTTTCAGAATATATTCCGCGCCGATTACCGCCATCAGCCAGGCTTTTTTGTTGCGGTTAATGGTAGAAAAAAAGACATGCCCGCCGGGTTTCACTAGCTGAGCGCAAGCATGAACGACCGATTGTGGATCTGGGACATGTTCCAGCATTTCCATACAGGTGACGATATCGTAAGCCTGTGGATATTTTTCGGCGTGGCTTTCTACTGTTTCCTGTACATAAGTCACGGGGATACCTGTTTCAAGGGCGTGCAGTCTGGCAACTTGCAGCGGTTCCGTACCCATATCCAGCCCGGTTGTTTCTGCCCCTTCACGGGCCATACTTTCTGACAAAATACCGCCGCCACAGCCCACATCCAAGACTTTTTTACCGAAAATGCCGCCAGAACGCTGCAAAATATAATTCAAGCGTAGCGGGTTAATTCGGTGCAGCGGCTGAAATTCACCTTCCAAATCCCACCAGCGAGAAGCAATCGCTTCAAATTTCTCTATTTCCTGTTGATCAACATTGTTTGGGGTGGAAGGGGTTTTGATGTTCATCAGCGGTTGTCGCTCCTTAAACTTTCTTTAAACAGGCGGATTCACTCCGTTCTGCCAGGGTTCACTCAGTTCTGAGACAGTTCTGAGACAGTATACACGGCTTAATTTTTAAATACCCGTATCTGATTTTTATAAAACTGTTGGTTTGTGGTATAGTTCTAAACCTTTGAATTCGGAATGTATGAGGGATAGTGGGCTCCATGAGCGACATTGCCAGAGAAATCACCCCGGTCAATATCGAAGAAGAGCTGAAAAGCTCGTATTTGGATTATGCGATGTCTGTTATTGTTGGGCGCGCGCTACCAGATGTTCGAGACGGACTAAAGCCGGTACACCGTCGCGTACTTTATGCGATGAGTGTATTGGGAAATGATTGGAATAAACCCTACAAGAAGTCTGCCCGTGTTGTCGGGGACGTCATCGGTAAATACCATCCACATGGGGATAGCGCAGTCTACGACACGATTGTTCGTATGGCTCAGCCGTTTTCCCTGCGCTATATGTTGGTTGATGGTCAGGGTAACTTTGGTTCAGTCGATGGAGACTCAGCCGCCGCTATGCGTTACACCGAAGTGCGTATGGCGAAAGTTGCCCATGAACTGCTAGCGGATCTGGAGAAAGAGACTGTCGATTTTGTGCCGAACTATGATGGTACAGAGCAGATCCCGGAAGTGATGCCAACGAAAGTACCAAACCTGCTGATCAACGGTTCTTCTGGTATCGCAGTGGGTATGGCGACTAACATTCCTCCTCATAACTTATCCGAAGTTATTGATGGTTGTCTGGCTTATATTGAAGATGAAAACATCAGCATTGAAGGGCTGATGCAGTATATTCCTGGCCCTGATTTCCCTACTGCTGCGATTATTAATGGTCGTCGCGGTATTCAGGAGGCTTATCGGACTGGTCGCGGTAAAATTTATATCCGTGCCCGTGCGGAAATTGAAGTTGATGAGAAGAATGGCCGTGAAACTATTTTAGTGCACGAAATCCCTTATCAAGTCAACAAAGCCCGTCTGATTGAAAAAATTGCCGAATTGGTGAAAGAGAAACGCATCGAGGGGATCAGCGCGCTTCGTGACGAATCTGATAAAGACGGCATGCGGATCGTGATTGAAGTGAAACGGGATGCGGTGGGGGAAGTGGTGTTGAATAACCTCTACTCCCTGACTCAGCTTCAAGTTTCTTTTGGCATCAATATGGTGGCCCTGCATCAGGGACAGCCGAAGCTGCTGAATCTGAAAGATATTATTTCGGCTTTCGTATGCCACCGCCGTGAAGTGGTCACTCGTCGTACCATCTTTGAATTACGGAAAGCCCGTGAACGTGCCCATATTCTTGAAGCATTAGCTGTAGCACTGGCGAATATCGATCCTATTATCGAACTTATCCGTCTTGCTCCTACACCTGCCGAGGCAAAAGCCGCATTAGTTGCTAAGCCTTGGGAATTAGGCAGTGTTGCTGCCATGCTGGAGCGTGCCGGTGATGACGCTGCCCGTCCTGAATGGCTGGAACCACAATATGGTGTGCATGAAGGTAAATATTATCTGACCGAACAACAGGCTCAAGCCATTCTGGATCTGCGTTTGCAGAAACTGACCGGTCTGGAGCATGAAAAACTGTTGGATGAATACCGTGAATTGCTGACATTAATCGGTGAGTTGCTGTTTATTCTGGAAAATCCTGAGCGCTTGATGGAAGTGATCCGTGAAGAGTTGTTGGCAATTAGGGCGCAATACAGTGACGCCCGCCGTACTGAAATCACGGAAAATACGGCTGATATCAATATCGAAGATTTGATTAATCAGGAAGATGTGGTTGTCACCTTGTCACATCAAGGATATGTCAAATATCAGCCGTTGTCTGACTATGAAGCGCAGCGCCGTGGTGGTAAAGGTAAATCCGCAGCGCGTATTAAAGAAGAAGATTTCATTGAAAAATTGTTGGTTGCCAATACTCACGATACGATCCTCTGCTTCTCCAGCCGTGGCCGTCTGTATTGGATGAAGGTTTATCAATTGCCGGAAGCTAGCCGTGGCGCTCGTGGCCGTCCGATTGTTAACCTGCTGCCGCTAGAGCAAGATGAGCGAATTACGGCGATTCTGCCGGTGCGTGAATATGAAGAAGGGTTGTACGTCTTTATGGCTACGGCCAGTGGGACCGTGAAGAAAACTGCATTGCAGGATTTCAGCCGTCCACGCAGTGCTGGTATTCTCGCCGTTAATCTCAATGAAGGTGATGAGTTGATCGGCGTTGACCTGACTGACGGTAATAACGAAGTTATGTTGTTCTCCGCGGAAGGGAAGGTTGTTCGTTTTGAAGAGGGAGCGGTTCGTTCAATGGGGCGTACCGCTACCGGTGTACGCGGTATCAAACTGAATGGTGAAGATAAAGTGGTTTCTCTGATAATCCCGCGTGGAGAAGGAGAAATTCTGACTGTCACTGAAAACGGTTATGGTAAACGTACCGCTGAAAACGAGTATCCAATTAAATCCCGTGCAACGCAGGGGGTTATCTCGATTAAAGTCAGTGAACGTAATGGTAACGTGATTGGTGCAATTCAGGTTGAACCAACCGATCAGATAATGATGATTACTGATGCCGGCACATTAGTGCGCACAAGGGTATCGGAAGTCAGCGTTGTTGGCCGGAATACTCAAGGCGTAACACTTATTCGTACCGCTGAAGATGAGAAAGTTGTTGGTTTACAGCGGGTTGCTGAGCCTGAAGAGGATGAAGATGGGCTGGCGGCAGAAGGGGAAGAATTGAACAGTGATAACGGCAATTCACCTGATGCTAACAGCGGCGAGTCAGTTGATCCGGTTTAAGTGAAGATATAATACCCTATGTATTTCAAGATGCATCGCGACGGCAAGGGAGCGAATTCCCGGGAGCATAGATAGCTATGTGACCGGGGTGAGTGAGTGCAGCCAACAAAGAGGCAACTTGAAAGATGACGGGTATATTTTTTACTGAATTAACAAACAGGTACTTCGGTGCCTGTTTTTTTAAAGGGATTTTTCTTAATATTAAAATATGCGATTGATGGGGCTTTGTAATCTTTAAACTCTGGTATATCTTGTTATTAATGACGTTGAATGATGTTGGTTTTTATCAGGTAGCCTTTTGAGATATCTTTCCTCTTTTCGTACATCGCTAAAAATATCCCGTTATCTTTTCCGGGTGCTTGGCCTAATGTTGTGGGCGTTAGGCGCTTTATTAACAGCTTTTTACCTGGTTAATATCTTTAATGAAGTTAAGTCGGATATTCGGCAAGAATACAATGCTAATTATGATTCCACACTCTCTTATGTGCGTCATACAGCAAGTGTTCTGCGGGATATCCAATATATGACCGAGAAGCATTTACTGAATTCTAATGGAAAAAATGCTATTTTTGATTTTCCACATAATAGCCCGGCGTTTTCTTATCATCCTTTGAACCAAAGCGCTGACTGTCGTACTTTTCGCAACAACACTCATAGTTATTTAAATTCATTGAATAACCTTATCTTCTATTGGAAGGATAATCTTGCGGCGCCTCAGGGATTGAATCAGGTTTTCCTGGTGGGTACACAAAGTATGTGTATGGTGAGTTTTTCTATCCGTAATACCTCGACTGAGCCTGATACGCTGAAAAAAATAGTTTATGAAAATTCACGCAGACTTATCAGCCTGAAAGAACAAGGTAAAGAACGAAATGTTTATTGGGTTATACCTGGCGCAAGATCTGATAGCGGCCATCTCTACGTATTGGCGCCGGTCTATGTCAATGGTCAGATGGTTGCAATGATAGGCATTGAACAATTCATCAGATTGGACTCTTTTATTCAAAGACAAGACCGCCCAATTTCAATAACGTTATTGAATCGCAGTAATCAACCTGTGTTGCACTATCCTGCAAATGATGACTATAAACTTCATTATGCTGATTATCAGTTGGAAGCGCCTTATTTTGGCTATGATGATAATTTCACTGATTTACTGTTAAAACGCCGGTTAATGCCATCTTCATTCAGTATCATCTATGCGCTGCCGCTGAGAACTATTTTTGAGGGTTTTAAGCTACAGATTATTAGCAGTATTGTGCTTAATATGTTATCTGCCTTTGTCATCATTATTCTGGTGTATCTGTTTGAGCGGAAAATGTTTGTTCCGGCTGAAGAGAATGCCATTCGGCTAGAAGAGCATGAACAATTTAATCATAAAATTGTCGCTTCAGCGCCGGTTGGGATCAGTATATTGCGGGTCAGTGATGGGAGTAATATTCTGAGTAATGAGTTGGCGCATAATTATTTAAGAATGTTAACGCATGAAGATCGGGAACGTATTATTCATATTATTTGTGACAGAACTAGCAGTTATGTTGATGTCGTCACCAGTAATCATCATCATCTACAAATCAGTTTTGTTCATTCCCGCTATAGGAACGAAGAGGTAGCGATTTGTGTTTTGGTTGATATTAGCGTCCGTGTACGGATGGAAAAATCATTACAGGAGATGGCGCTAGCATCGGAACAGGCTAACTATTCTAAATCTATGTTTTTAGCTACCGTTAGTCACGAATTGAGAACGCCGCTTTACGGTATTATTGGAAACTTGGAGTTATTACAGGCGCATTCGTTGCCTGCTGAATCTATTCGTTTGTTATCAACGATGAATAATTCTTCAGCGTTGTTGCTAAAAATTATCAGTGATATTCTCGACTTCTCAAAAATTGAATCTAAACAGCTTAAAATTGAGTCTAGGGAATTTTCCTGTCAGGAAGTTATCTCTCATGTTATTTCTAACTACCTGCCGTTAGTGGTGAAAAAACCGTTGACCTTGTATTGCTATTTTGAACCGGATGTTCCGAATTATATCTGCAATGATCCGGTTCGATTACAACAAGTTATATCTAATCTGTTAAATAATGCGATTAAATTCACTGATACTGGATGTGTAGTTATACATGTGACGGTTGATAGAGATTATTTATACGTCAGAATAAAGGATACGGGCGTCGGCATTTCTGATAAAGCGCTTGTTCAGTTGTTTGATCCATTTTTCCAGATCATGCCAAATACGGAAAGCTCATCTCAGGGAACGGGGCTTGGTCTGGCGATTTGTGAAAAACTTATCAATCTGATGGATGGTGATATTGAAGTCATTTCACAATCACAGATAGGGAGTATGTTTTCTATTCGCTTACCTTTATATGGTGCGAAATATAAGCCAAAAACTCAGTTAATAAATGAGCATCAGCGAAAAATCATCTTGGCTATACGTAATCTTTATCTGGAGGAATTTTTACAGCGTTTTCTGGTTCATCATGGCTTACACACTATTTTATATCGCGGGCAAACTACTAATGGTAGTGAAATTATTATCAGCGATTTCCCTGATGCGGTGACTTCCCAAGTATATGGTTATATTGAATTATCGACCGACTATATTGGCTCACCGGAGCAAATCAGAGAAAACTATTGGTTACACAACACTTACCATTTACATGATTTGCCGATAATGATTGAGCGGCTGATTTCATCGAATCATAATGTGGTATTAAATACTGCACCACCTGTTTTTCAGGCAAATACCCGGTTTAATACTATTATGGTTCTGGTAGTGGATGATCATCCTATCAACCGCCGTTTATTGGCCGATCAATTGAAATCCATCGGTTTTCAGACAGCGATGGCAAATGATGGATTGGATGCGTTGGAATATTTGAAGAAAGGGGGGATTGATATCATTCTGACGGATGTCAATATGCCCAACATGGATGGTTATGTGTTAACAATGTACTTACGGAATGAGGGGTGTAAGTTGCCGATTATTGGTATTACGGCCAATGCACTGGCAGAAGAAAAACAGCGCTGTATTGATGCCGGAATGAATGATTGTTTGTCGAAACCTGTTTCCCTGGTGACTCTCAGGCAGGTATTAGCGGAGATGATTTGAAGCAATAATTTATACCCGTTATCTTTCAAGTTGCCTCTTTGTTGGCTGCACTCGCTCACCCCGGTCACATAGTTATCAATGCTTCCGGGGATTCGCTCCCTTGCCGTCGCGATGCATCTTGAAATCCATAGGGTATATAAAACAATTCCCGGTACAAACAATTCCCGGTACAAACAATTCCCTGAACAAACAAAATGCCCGGCACAAATAAATAGTTGCCGGGCATCAGGACGACTTTCATATTAAAATAACGAACGGTATCTACTGAACATTATTGTGTGTATCAATAGTGACAGAAGCGAGGTAATTGAGTAATGCAATATCGTTATTTACGCCTAGTTTTACCATAGCTGATTTTTTCTGGCTGCTGATAGTCTTGACACTGCGTTTGAGTTTTTTGGCAATGTCTGTTACCAAAAAGCCTTGGGCAAATAGACGTATAACTTCACTCTCTTTTTGTGATAACGGTTTATCGCCATAGGGGGTTTTCGTCACTTTTTTCAACAGTTCGGAAACGCTTTCTGGCATAAATTTTTCCCCTTGGTTCAGGGCCGTCAATACATCGGGTAAATCTGTTGGCGCTCCTTGTTTTAAGACAATGCCTTCAATATCAAGTTCGAGTACAGCACTTAAGATTGCTGGATTATTGTTCATGGTTAGAACAATGATTGATAGTCTGGGATAATGGCGTTTGATGTATTTAATCAAATTGATTCCATCGCCGTATATGTCGCCAGGCATAGACAGATCAGTGATCAATACGTTTGCTTTAATACAAGACAGATTGTTGATCAACGTAGTCGAGTCTTCCGACTCTGCGACGACGTTGATCCATTCAAGCCGCTCAAGTGATTTGCGGATGCCAAACAGGACAATTGGATGATCATCAGCAATAATGACGTTAAGGTTATTCATCTTATTAGTTACCCTGCTGCAATAGCCTTTTGGTGAAGGACTCAATACGGCTAATGCTATTCTTAATCTCTATTTCGTTACTGTCTGTTATGTGTTGTTCCAGTGTTTCGCAAGAAAGTTTGAGGAGTTCTAAGTCTAACATAGCAAAAACGCCTTTCAGGCGATGTGCTGTTTGCGAAAGCGATATCAGATCATATTGTTCTATATCAGTATACAGCTTATTAATATCTATCGGTACTGTCTCGACAAATAATTGTCGGTAATCGCTATCAATGAGCTGTTTTTGATAACTATTTATGACATTGCCAAAATCGTAATCACTACTTTCATCACTAAATGCCGACGTTTCTAAATTTGCATTAAACTCGTTAAAACTGAAACTTCTCTCAATTAATAACGAAATGGCATTGATAACAGCTTCACTCAGATTGTAGTTACACCTAATATAGTCAGGTTTTATCTGCTCAAAACCGGCCAGATTATCAACCAGTAATATAGTCGATTTTGCCGAATCATAGGGTTTATCTGTCAACATGATATCGTATTCTCGATTCATGCTTTCTTGCTTTTTATCGAAGTAAACAGCGCCATAATGATGCAGATGATTTTGCACAATCTTACGGATCTCCGTATTGCTGATATCCAGTAAGGCAGTAATGTCTTCCAGTAGCGGCGGACATTGGTCTTGGCCGATTATTAAAGGCAGACTGATAGCATAGTGCGTACCCAGGTTGGGTTTGCTGTTTATAGTAAAATGACCATTCAATTTTCTACATAATTGGTTACATAGATAAAAGGTCAGTCCTGAATTGGATTGATATTTATCACCTGTGGCTTGGCTTAAAAATGGGTAATTCAAATTTGTTAAATCTGTTGAATTAAGCCCGGCTCCTGTATCTATAATTTCGATTTGAATTTGCTCTTTATATTCCTGGGAATAACTAACGATGAGAGATATTTTGCCATAAGATGTGAGCGTGATTGCATAATTGATTAACATCAGGACAATTTTACTGATGACAGTGCTATCGCCAATAAATAGTGATTCAGGATTAATATTACAATGATAATAATAATTCAATCCCTTATCATTCATCTTAGGAAACACTTTTTTAATAATATCTTCTAAAATGATTGATAATGAAAACGACTCATTTTTTGCTTGCCATTCCCCTGATTCTAATTCATTGAGTAATGAAATATTCTCGATCCAGTCGGATATATACTCGGATTTAGTTAATAAATTATCGACGATACGAACATTATTTTCTTCTGTGAGAATTTGTTTCAGTTGGTAAGCGATATGATCTAACTCCTTTATTGGTTGTTTTAACTCAGAACGAATATTGGTCAGCATGAACCGCCGAGCTTGTACACTCTTATCGTGTTCCAGGTGAGCAAGTTGTAGACGCCTGCTAATTAATGCTTCCTGATCTTTATCTTGCAGTAAAAACAGATAAGTTTCCGGCAACAGGCGCATGCTGTACATTTTAATTTCATAGACTGAATCGTCAATTGATGTTTGGATGACACCATGATGTTGCTTTGCCATCATCTTAATTTTATTTAAATCGACATTCGGCAACAGATGATCGGCAATGTTATTGCACATAATTATTTGATTTACTGAAAAATCGTAAATCAGTAGGCCAATCGGAATATTAGAGATAATATCGTGACTTAATGCATCCTTGACTTGTAACTCGCGGCTCATAAGGGCGTTTGGAGCGATATATTTTCGACGAATGTAGATAAGCCCACCCAAAGACAGGATAATAAATACTGAATCAGCTAGTAACAACCAGATGTTTCTGTATAACAAATCGATTAGCAAATCTTTGAGTGATATCCGATACAACAGTTTGTATTGCGTACCTTTGAGTGATTGAGAAAATTCGAGCCAGAAACCATTCTGTGAGATATTGACTTTGTTGATTTCATTAGGCGGTTGTTCGTCATCCGACAATAAACTGAAATTTGCTGCTGCCATATCCATAGGAAGAAGATGACAAATAGGCAAATCAAAAGCGATAACTGTTGCCAATTGACCCGGTGAATTAAATGTTGCCCGGTAAGTATAAAAATAGATATTTTCGCCATTTAACTTACGGATTGATGAAATATTTTCCCGTTCATCTAACGCGGTGGATTGCATTAGCATTTCTGAACGTTTTGATTCGGCGGTCAGTGTTAAATAACTCTCTTTAAATCTCAATTCTGGTTTAAGAATTGAGTGAGTTGTTATCAGAAACAGACTGTTATCTTTGCCATTCAGATAGTACATGGAGTTGTATTCATTGCGAGTGCCCCACAAAATCTCCATATAATTGGAAAGGCGTTGTGCCAACTCTACACTTGCAGCGCTGTGGTGACCGAAAACAATCGTGTCGATAGTTTGATAACGATTCTCAAGCCAGTAAACATCAGGTCGTAGCTTCATCGGCGTGACGGATTCTTGCGGTCTAAAAGATGAGCTGTTGGCTTGTTTAAAGATAGAATTAGCGTGGTAACGATAATCTTCTATCTGTAATACTATTTTGGTTGCAACACTATTTAGCGCATACTTTTTCCCCATTAACCAGGCGTTGAAGTAGTTATAGCTGTATAAAAACAGGGAAACGAAAAGCAGAATAATGAACAGACCGTAGTAACGGTTTATGGTTGATGAATTAATAGAAAATTGTTTGTTATACATTCGTTGAGTAAAAGCCTTATTAATTGCTTGGCTGTTTAGCGAGCTCGTTAAATTGGTGAATCTCATGATTCGATGTATTTAGGCTAATTTTAGCAGGATTGGGGCGGGAAAGGATATTGTAGATTGAGGATTGAGCGAACAGTAAAGAAATTACAGAATTTTTACGATAGAGACTAGACATATTATCATGTTAGGAGCATAATCCCGCGTCATGGAAGGATGGCCGAGCGGTCGAAGGCAGCGGTCTTGAAAACCGCCGATGGGAAACCATCCTAGAGTTCGAATCTCTATCCTTCCGCCAAATATTGACCCTATGCATATTCTGTGCATAGGGTTTTTTCATTTCCATATGCCATTCAGATAATTAATCCATTTTCATGACCATAAGGTGACCATTCATAGAGGCACTGCCATCTGAGCCTTTTTCGTAAGCAAAAGTTCCCGTATTGTTATAAGGTGCTCCTTTGTAATTTATGGCGTGTCCACGATTTATTGACAAGAATGGTTTTTCAGGACGGATTCTTGTTCAATAAAACCGTGGAAATGGTAAGAAATTAGACTTTTTTAATCGGCTTTGAATAGCATAGTTACAGCGGTTACGAACATAATAATAGCTGCACCTTTAAATAAAATTCGTTGGGCCCGTTGGCTTGATAACAGATGTCGAATACTGAGAGCGCCGAGAATAAATACCGCTCCTACGCTGAATAAAACAAGCACCGTCAGTGGTACTAACATGAGCCCCCAGTTTTGCAACGAGATAGATTCCATGTTAATTACCAAAGGTAATAGCGCGAGATAGAAGGCAATGGTTTTAGGATTGCTTAACGTTAGAGTGAGACCAGATAACCAGGCCGCAGCTAGTTCCTTTTTCTTAATGGGTTGGTCTTCGCCAATGGGTTGATGATCGGCAAACCAGAATTGCCATGCTAAATAACTCAAATATAGTGCCGCTCCCCATCTTATAGCAACAAATAAGGTATCAAAGCTACTGGCAATAACAGACAAACCAAAGACTGCAAAAGACAAATAAGTGAGATCGCCGATAATCAGACCAAATAACACACTAAATCCCGCTAATGCTCCACTACTCACACTTCTGGCAACCAATGCTGCCATTCCTGGGCCGGGTATCGCCGCAGCAACAGTCAATGCTGCTGTATAGGTTACTATTTGTGACACTTCTAGCATATCTTTCCTCTCAAAATTACACCTTGAAGTAACAGAACATAGAAATGTCACTTGCGTATGCAAGTGACAAGTGATAAATAAGGGCTCTTTAGTATAGACAATAACGACATTTTTCTAATACTGAACGTCTTAAGTTTGGCATATTTTTATCCAAAACAGTTAAGACATTTTTATTAGTTGTCGGATGACTTCCCGAGAAAATACCATATCTTGAACAGCCAAACCAACGGATTGGAAGATAGTCACACCCTGATCGCACAAATTGGAATGAGATTGAGAAACGGTACCAATTTCTATTCCAATGTCTGACCCGTTAAGAATACCTTTCTCCCTTGCTTTAATAACAGATTGAGAGGCAGCAAGTACCGATTCATTGGAATCAGTAAATAGGGTGGTATTGTTATACATATCTTCGCTAAGTTCCTGAAACCCCAAGGCCGAAGCGCCAATAGCATTGACATGACATTTAACCGGCAACTCTTTTCTATTGAGTATAGGGGCACGCGATGCTGTGGTCGTGCAAATGATGTCACTATTGAGTACAGCCTCAGCAGGTGAGGCTGCGATCGAAATGGGAAGATTAAGTGTTTTATCACACCATGTGACAAATTCACGGCATCTTTCTGCATTACGACCCCATAAAGTGACTTCTTTAATTGGGCGTACATATAACATGGCCTGCAAATGTGCTTTTGCTTGTAAGCCAGTGCCAAGTATTGCCAACCGGCTGGCATCCTTTGCGGCAAGAAGATGGGTTGCATAGGCAGAGGCGGCGGCTGTACGAATTTCTGTGATAGCGCCGGCATCTACCGCTGCAATCCCTGAAACACCTGGTTCGTCGTAAACCAACACACTACCGATGTGTGAAGGTTTATCGCTATTGCTTTGAAACCTCACTACCACCGATTTTAACCCAAACCCTTTGTATGGCCCCTCTTTAATATAAATCGGCATGGTGCCCATTAAGCCGTCTTCGCCTTTCACGATATTGCGTAAAGGTTGCTCTACTTTTCTCTCCGATTGCAATTTAAATGCTATTTCACTTAGCTTAAGGCTGAGTTCCATAGTCAAATAACGTTCAACGGTTTCTTTATCGACATAAAGCATATTGATGCCTTTTAATATCAGTTATATACCCGTTATCTTTCAAGCTGCCTCTTTGTTGGCTGCACTCACTCCGGTCACATAGTTATCTATCACATAGTTATCTATCACATAGTTATCTATGCTCCCGGGGATTCGCTCCCTTGCCGTCGCAATGCATCTTGAAATCCATTGGGTATAGATCGTCTAATTTGAATTTATCATCAATTTCAGTTCCGGCAATGCTATTGAGAATTGTCGACATATTCTTTTGAGAAACACCTAATACGACATCTAACATATTCTGTTTGCTAAAACCGCGGCTTAAGAATAGGTCAATGGCATCTCTTTTCAATTGTCCCCGGCAGTAAATAACTTCTATGGTAAATTCACGTAGCGCCAATAATCGTGGGGAAAGATCGTCGGTTTTTTCAATCAATGCCTTAACTGTTTTTTTGTCCACACCATTATGAATTGCAATATAAGCGTGTGCCTGAACTGTATAATTACAACCATTTTCTATTCCGGTTGTAATCCACACCACAGCTTTTTCTTCTTCATTCAGTGAGCTATCAATAAATAAATCGTGTGCTCGTTGATAAGCAGCTAATAGTGAAGGGGATTCTGACATATAACCACTTTGGTTAGGTATCCAGCCGAAATCATTAATCGAACTTTGAAGTAATTTTTTACTTTTTTCAGGTGTAGTAGTAATAGTGTGCAAAGTAAGTAAAGACATAATAACCTCTGTATATTATATTGAAGTTTTAAATAGATCTATATATTTTCTTATCTTAAAGCAAGGTTAGCTTTTATGTGGCTGTAAATACTGACCAAAGCATTTGAATCGGTCGAATATGAGAAATAAATTTTAAATTGTGTAATTTTGCTGCCACTTCTGTCGTGAGTGCGGCATCTACCTCTGAATTAGCGACGGCTTTTGCCGCTGAACTGGTTGAATCTTTAAAGATAATGTCTGCAATTTTTAGATTATCAGGCAACAACTCAGGGATTAAAGCCTTTGGCGCCGGATGGGTTGCAATGACGATATTATCTGTAGTTAATTCATCACGAACAGCGATACCATAATTAGGCGTGTAATTTAAAAATGCGGATGACAAGTTAAACCTGTTATCCATATAAAACTCACTGATATTGTAATAAGCATTGGCTACTACCAATGCCTGGCAGTTGTTTAAAATAATTTGATTACTCGCTTCTTCGTAAGTATTACATAAAGCAACTTGGTAACTTTTGGCGACTTTATTTTTAATGGCGAATTCACCAAAACGAATAGCCGATTGTTCGCTACTTGTACCTGATGGGCCTAAGGTAGCAATATTTATAACATCAAATGTATCTTTGTTGAAACTAAAAAAAACACATTCCATGATGTTTCTCCTGGAATTACACTAATAAACCGGGTTTAACCAATGTGAGAATTGATCTATTCTGCCTCTAATGATTTCTTGGTAATCTTTGGCAATAACATTGGCTATAGAATCTTCTTTTTGTATATATAATACATTGTCTATTTGCGAAACAATTGATATTTCAAGGCCAGTGCCTGTTAAAAAGCAGGCATCTGCTTCATAGAGATCCTTTTGTTGAATTTCTGACTCAATACAGGGAATATTGCGGAATTTACAAATATCGAAAACAGATTGTCTGGTTATTCCATTGAGTATACCAGCGCTAAGCGATGGTGTAATAACGCAATTGTCCTTAACAATAAAAACATTTGATGTACTTGCTTCTGCACACATGCCTTGTTCATTTAGCATGATAGCATCATCAAATCCATTTTCTTTGGCATCTTCATGAGCAAGTGCGGAATTAACATAAGTGCCGGTAATTTTGGCAGATGATGGAATTGCCGCATTTGATACACGTCGCCATTTTGAAATAAGGCATTTAAACTCTGCTTTTTTGGCATAAGCGCCCATAGGTAAAGCGTTAATACAGAGGGTTGAGTTGACGCCGCTTAGCTTAACGCCAAATTTCTCACCCGGCATTAACGACTTTTTAAGCGCTAATGGCCTGATATAAATATCCTGTTTGAAACCATTTTTAATGATGATGTTTTTAGTAATGTCGGTTAACTCCTGACTGGTATAGGGCAACTCAATTTTTAATGTTTTAGCTGATTGAATTAACCGTTCATAGTGCTCATGCACTCTAAATAGATTAAGTTGGTTATTGTCTTGATCCCAATAAGCTCGGATTCCTTCAAATGTACCGGTGCCATAATTTAAAGCTTGTGTATTGGCAAGAAAGGTCGCATTGCTAAAATTGAGATATTCCCCATCTAGAAATACAATCCAATCTTTATTCACTGGGCTAACGATATTATTTGTCATTTAGTTGCCCTCTTTTTCATGATTTCTAAAGCTGAATTTCGTTCAATATTGTTGGTATCATCTCTCAGATCATGGATACGTGCTGCTTTCCAGCTTACCATTGCTGCGGTTCCAATCAGTCCACCAACATCTCCTACATGGATGTCGACATGCATATTGAATTTGGATTCCATTTTTTGTTTTATCTTGCTAATGAGTGACGCATTATTTAATTCATCACATGGCTCTAAAGTGATCTTAAGCTCATCTGTACCGGTGGTATTGTTGATTTCAATAAAGTATTCGAAACAATATTCGAGTTCTTCAAAGATGGCATTTTCGATATCAAAAGCATATACATTAGCATTGTTTAATACTAATACATCTTTTACTCTGCCGATGGGTTCTATTTCCCATTGATTTAAGCCTATTGCTTTACACCGAACCATATCCCCTGTTTTGTAGCGAATCAGAGGTTTATTCCCTTTATATAAATGGGTAATTACTAATTCACCGGCAACGTGATTATCACCAACATTGAGTTTTTGCTGAGTAAAAGGGCAAATGAGTTCGTAGTAATTGTTGTATGGAATAGTAATAAGCTTATTGGTGTCGTTACAAGCTGCCAGGATTGACGTTTCTTGTGAAGCATACATACAGTTGTAAATTTTGGCGCCCCAATTCCGAGATAAGTTTCTTAATCTATTTGGCGTAATGAGTTCGCCAAGAACTAAAATGATCTCGATACCTAATTCTTTTGCATCACATGCATTATTTCGGCAATATTTTAGCAACTCAGCGGCGACTGCGGGTGTGCAAACTAAAGCGGTTATTTTGAGGTCTTGTATTAGCCTTAACACTCTGTGCATACCAACAACCGGCGAACGAGGCCACATTTTGATAACGGTATGCCCTAAACTGCGAAATACATCTTCAAATGTATCTCCAGTGGAGTGCAATTCTGTTGGACCCATCACGCCAATAATGTGTTGTTTGCCTTCCTGATTAAAAATAGACTCATATTGCAGAGTCAGAAAACTATTATTGACTAAAGAATCTATTTCATTGCGAGGACAGGGCGTGGATGGCCCAGTTGTTCCCGTGGTTTCATAATATATCCAGGCATTGCTCAGGCTATCTGAAGATATCGTATTTCCTGCCTTACTTAAATCTAATTTTGTGGTAAAGGGCAGTTTTTCAACAAATGAGGATAAATTGTCATCATTATTTGGGTTTATTGTATTTAGGCGATCTTGATAGAAAGTTGAACCATTTTTTGTATAATTTATGATTTCTTTCAGCTTTTCATATTGTATTTTTTCCAATGCAGAAATATCTATCTCGCCAGATAGATATCTTTTTAATTCGGTAAGGTACTTCAGCCCTAACTCATGAAGATCGGTTCTAAAAATGGAATACATATATGCTACCTGGTTATTTATAAAGTGGTAAGTTGCCAGTGAGTTTATTGATGTCTTTCTTTGGTCCAACTATGCCAATGCCGGACAACTTCAATTCATCCGAATGTTCAGCCGATAATTTCCCTTCGTATTCCTCATATGTTCTGCATGATTGCGCTAAACAGGAAAAAGGGCTCAATTTAAAATTATCGTTAGATTTTAATTCATTATGAATAGCATCCAGTACATCATGGCTTGCTTTCAAAATAGGCAAAGGCGTCTTAATGACACCGGGATAACAAATGCTATCTTTACTAAAGACATCGTGCCCTACAATGCCGTTAATATTTCTGCCAATTGAAACACTAATGACGCTCAATGCATTCATGGCTAACCCAAGTGGTAGACTATCAGCGATAACGACGACACTTTTATGTAGGTTTTCGTCAAACTCCATACGACTTTCCTATTGACTGAGTAAAATTTATCAACTTATTTACATCGATAATAATATCAGAGACTGTCCATGTACTTATTTCTTTCCATAGCACTACGCCTTTTATATGATCGGGATGATGCATATATATGTTCAGGTCTTCGTAACTTTCAAAGTAGCCAATTAAACTAAAGTCAACCGATTGTTTTCTGTCTACCGTACTGCGACCACAAAACCATCCTTTTATTTCACTTATCTCATTTATATGATTTAAAGTCACCTTCTCGGCTAATATAGCTTTTTCACTATCCCAGCTTATTCCATCCTTGAAGGTAAATAAGACTTGATGTGCAATTAAGTTATTTTCGCCCAGCATAATTTACCTCATAATTGATAATTTTGAGTTATAATAACCTATAGAAATGATTTAACTTACACTTAATATTAGCGCATACCTAGTTTAGTTTTTTTGATTTGCGTCTAATTTAAATAGCATATTGCATTTATAGCAGTCAACTATTTCCCTGTGGTAATAATTCAAAGCAAAGTGGAAAAATTGTGATTCTGACAATGGTAAGAAAGCTATTATAGCTTGTTTCTTAAATGTCTTATCTTCCACTGCTACCGAACAATAAGGCTACTTTATAACCATAACCTATTTTCTGATAGTTGGTAAAGATAATAAAACATTTCGTTACTATTTCTGATTTGTCAGTAAGTGAGCTGTTTTTTTTGATGTTAAAATAACCAGATCGTCGGTTGCATCATAATAAGGAATTAAAGCAGTTCTGAGGATTCATGGCGGCAGCCTTGCATTAGTGGGCTTTCAAGTCATGGTATGTTGTTAAGCATGTCACCAATGATAAGTGTTTTGGTAATATTTTTAAATAATCTATTATTTATGCTTGATTGTTTGCGTTGGGTTGTAATATACTGCGCACGCTTTCGGGGGCTAGCCCTGAAATACGCCGGCTTAGCTCAGTTGGTAGAGCAACTGACTTGTAATCAGTAGGTCACCAGT
The DNA here is from genome assembly GCF_026153155.1 of Photorhabdus aballayi. Classification (NCBI taxonomy): domain Bacteria; kingdom Pseudomonadati; phylum Pseudomonadota; class Gammaproteobacteria; order Enterobacterales; family Morganellaceae; genus Photorhabdus; species Photorhabdus aballayi. The sequence goes on from NZ_JAPFCD010000055.1 coordinate 26,624, forward strand.
TCGATTCCGGTAGCCGGCACCAAATCAAATAAGAAGCCGTTATCTTTTCAGAAGGTAACGGCTTTTTTCTTGCTCCATTTCGGATTGCTCTGTTTATATATCCAGTAATTGTTGCTATTTTCATCCCCTGTTTAAATCGACATCTGAATTTATCGTATAGTTAAACTTACTGTCAGGCAGTTAGGAATGAAACAGAATAACTAAGAATAAAAGATGTCAAACTTTTAAATAATGCAGATTTATTTTCGCTTGTAAAAGCTAACAGAGAAAAATATTGGCATTTGGGGTATCAGTTTTCCAGCATGAAAAAATGTTTGCTATCGGCATGTATCTATCTATTCGTCTGACGAGAGCGGAAAATAAGATGGGGCAGGATAGAAAATAGCAGAGGATATTGGTGTTGCAAAAGAGTATCAGATAAAATTAATTTCAGATCAGGAGAATATTTTTGCTAACTATCTACTGAATAGCATAAGTTTAAAAGTCTCATTGATCGGAAGAGGATATAGTCTGACAGTGTTAAAACTTTTCACGTAGATATTTACCTGATAATCGGTAATTTATCGTTAATAACATTAATCCTGTCGATGTCTTAAATGTCTGGTCTAATCTGGTGGAGATATTTAGAATGGGGTTATTGAGATCTCACATTTGCACCGGTTAGTTGCTTATCACGCTGTAAACAGGCCGATTTCTGTGGTCTTCGACATAGGTGTAGGAATCATTCTTAATCGGCATTTTACGAAGGGTTTCAAAGTGGAACCAAAATATTTTTTACACTCAAATATCCATGAGGCAAAAAATATGTGCTATTTTTTATTTAATGCATTTTTCATCTCATAATAAAAAGGGGGTGTTATGTTGCTTGAAAAATTTTGATAAATAATAAAGAACATGCGTGTTGCTTTAGGCGCTAAGCGTTTTAAAGGAAGGTACATTAGAGGATTAAATGAAGATTATAAATTTGTATAATAAATACGTGGATGAGGAAGATAAACACCTTATGACCATCCGTATTAATAACGATATTTATGTGTTTTCCTCTGAAACTAAGCTTGGTCCAGAATAGGGGTTATTTACTATTGATGTTTAATAGACTAAGTAAGCATGTGTATTTAAACGATGTAGTTACGTAGCAGAGAAACACAAAAATAGAGAATGATAAATTTGTTATAATGCCGAATGCATGGACGCATGAGACCATCATGAAAATAATTTTTACTACTATTTGTTACTAAAAGTTAAGGTCAAAATATATGCGCAATATTCAACAAGTTTTAGAGTGTTGGGGCGGTTGGGTTGATGATGCCACAGGTGTTAATTGGCCACCGATCGCTGCTGGATTTAAAGGTCTAATTGCGTCAACTCGTTCATTACGCCCTTCCTGCTGTGATAACGATGGCTTGATCATTGATGCTTGTATCGCAAAGTTGCAGACGGTAGATAAGTCTGAAGAAATTGAAGTTTTATTTATGTACTACGCTTTGGGGATTTCCAAACGATCCATCGCGCGTTTAATTAAAGTACCTGATATTGAAGTACGTTCCCGGTTGCAAAAGGGTGAAAGTTTTGTTCAGGGATGCTTGGCTATGCTCGATATTAAGTTAGAAATGGATGATGAAATACAAAAACACAAAAGGCTTGCGCGTACGCAAAAAGCTATGGTAGTGTACTAATTAGTTAAAGTTGCGAATAAGCGCAAAGGCTAGTAAGCCTTGATTAAGCTTAATAAGCCCCGATAGAAATATCGGGGCTTTTTTCATTCAGCTTTTGCAGATAATAAGGTCGCATTGTGTTGAGGTCGCATTGTGTTGAGGTCGCATTGTGTTGAGGTCGCATTGTGTTGAGGCTGCATTGTGTTGAGGTCGCATTGTATTGAGGCTGCATTGTATTGCGGCCTTTTTCGTATTTGCCGTCGCGAATTACTTACGCCTATTTTTTTACCTTTTTCGCGGTCGGTATCCCTATTAAATCAATCATAACTTGGTGCTGAGAACTAAACCCTTATACAGGCTTGGTTTATCTAGTTACAGGGCGAATTATTGCTGTTTGATGGAGGTATTTTTGATGAGCAACGGTAGTGATAAAGCGGGTTGGTTAACACCTGTCACATCTGGGCCTGAGTACGATGATGAGCTGGAGCACATACTGAGTCGTTGGGTGGAGGGTGTTTCTGGTTTGTCTGACGATAAAGTGCGTTCTCGATGGATATCAGCACAACTGCCTCCGTTACTGGCAGATGATGACTGGTGTGATTTTGTTATCACGGATTTTATTGCGGATGCCTCGCCTGCTTTTGAGAACCAGACTGATGAAGGAACCAAGTTATGGCGTCATGAAGAAATTGTGTGCTTGGTTTCCTTTTATGGCCCGAACAGCCAACGGTACGGCGCCCGTTTTCGTGATGGGCTGGCGGTCAGCCAGAACAATGATGAGTTGGAGCGTTTCGGTCTTTCAGTAGACAAACTCAGTCGGCTGACGTCTTTACCGGAACTTATCAATAACCAGAAGGTGCGTCGTTATGACATGACGATCACCTTGCGGCGAAAAGTAGTGCGTGAATACGGTGTTAAATCACTGGTGGAAGCGCCTGTCAAATTCTTAGGAGATTAAATTATGCAGGGTTTACCTGTTTCAAACATTATCAATGTCACGTTGAATATGGCTCCTCATGCGGCTCAGTCCCGGAACTTTGGTGCGTTATTGATCATTGGCGCAAGCAACGTGATCAATCCTCACGAACGTTTACGCCGGTATTCGGATATTGATGGCGTCGGTGCTGATTTTGGACTGACTTCACCAGAATATCAGGCCGCAGCGCTTTATTATTCCCAGTCGCCACGTCCTGTTGATTTATATATTGGTCGGTGGGCTAAGGACAATGTGGTCTCCTCTTTACAAGGAGCCGTATTGGCTAAACAGCAGCAAATTATTAGCAAATTTACTGCTATCACCGATGGTTCTTTTAAGTTGACGATTAACGGTAAAGAAACGGTATACAACGGCATCGATTTGAGTAAAGAGACCAATCTAAATGGAGTCGCTCAACGGGTGGCGGATAAATTGAAAGATTGTTCAGTCACATATGATAGCTCCTCTTCACGTTTCGCTATTATGCCGAATTCAGCGAATATTGTTGGTTATATTTCACCAGCAACGATGGGAACTTATATTGGTGATTTATTAAAGCTGGACGAAATATCGGGTGCTACCGCTATCGAATCTACCAAAGCAGAAACCATTGCTGAGGCGGTAGCGACGCTGGGTGCAGCATCCAGCGGCTGGTATGGGCTGGTTATTGCTGATAATTCTCTGACGGATGAAGATATTCTGTCTGTTGCTGATTACATCGAGTCTGCATCTGTTTCCCGTATCTATGGACATACAGCGCAAAAAGCAGACGTATTGGATGCTGACGTTAAAACCGATATTGGTACGAAACTGAAAGAGAAAAACTATCAGCGCACGCTCTGGCAATATTCAACCGGTAAACCTTATACCGTTGCTTCTCTATTTGGACGTATGTTTACCGTCAATTTCAACGGTAATAACACCACTATTACCCTGAAATTTAAACAGGAACCCGCTGTAATCGCAGAAAACCTCACCGCAACGCAAGCCAATATATTGAAGATGCAAAACGGCAACGTTTTTGTTAAATACAGCAATGATACTGCCATTATTCAGGAAGGTGTCATGGCGAATGGGGATTTCATTGATGAGCGTCATGGCTTGGATTGGTTACAAAACTACGTTCAGAACAATCTTTATAACCTGCTTTACACCAGCACCAGCAAGATCCCACAGACTGATGAAGGTGTTACACGTTTAATCACCAATATTGAACAGTCACTTTCTCAGGCGGTGACAAATGGATTAATCGCTCATGGCGTATGGGGAGGCGATCCAATCGGCGCATTGGATACTGGCGCAACATTGACCAAAGGTTATTACGTTTACGCACCGCCAATTGCGACACAGGCACAAGCTGATCGGGAAGCTCGAAAAGCGCCAGTTATTCAGTGTGCAATCAAATTAGCAGGCGCTGTTCACTACGCTGATGTCATTATTAATGTAAACAGATAAGGGTTGAAAATGGCTACATATTCTTTTCTTGATGTTTCCGCTTCTATTACGGGAGTCGGCGGCTCTTTTGATCTTGGTAACGGCGCCGCGCTCTCGGATGAGGGGATTACAGTCACTATGTCGGAGAGTAAAAACACCATGACCACTGGCGCAGACGGAGAAGTCATGCATTCATTGCATGCAACCAAGTCTGGAACCATTACGGTTAATTTACTTAAGACCAGTTCAGTCAACGCCAAACTGAATGCGATGCTCAGTGCGCAATCACTTTCATCAGCAGCATGGGGCAATAACGTGATTGTTATTCGCAATAAACAAAGTAACGACATTGCTGTTGCACGTTCCGTCGCCTTTCAGAAACAGCCTGATTTGCAGAATGCCAAAGCCGGTAATACCGTTGCCTGGATCTTTGATTGCGGAAAAATCGACATCATGTTAGGCACATTCTAACCAGCTTGCTTCACAAACATTTAAATCACCGTCAAATCTGCCGGAGCATTTGTCCGCATTTTTAACATCGGACTTATGCTGCGGTAGTTTGAGTGAGCTTGAGGATAAGTGATCATGGAATTTGAAGTTGATGGTAAAAAATATCGCGGTGGTAAATTGAACGCTTTTCAGCAACAGGATTTAGCAGTGGCTTTGGCTCCGGCTATTCCGGCACTTGGGCCGCTGATGAAAAAGATTGTGACAGCTAAAAGCGATGATGGGGTAGCGGGCTTTGAAGAAGTGCTTCCTTATTTGGTTGAATCTATCAACGCGTTAGGAAAATCTAACCGGCATGAAATTAATGATATTTGCTTATCAGTGGTTTCTCGTGAACAAAATGGGATTTGGAGTCGGATTTATGAATCTGATGGGCAGGTATTGATGTTTGATGACATCAACGGCTTTGAACTGTTGAAAATTGTCGGTTTTATTATCCGAGACTCATTGGGAAATTTTTTTCCCGCCCCATTAGAGAGCGCAATGTAATCCCAGGACAAGCCAGTTTAAATTTTGAAACCCTCCCGAAAGGGCGTGATTATCTGTTACGCCCGGTCATTGCGGGCATGTGCCGTTATGAATCATTGAAAAATGGTGTTCTTGACCTGGCTGATATTGCATTGATGAATGATGCCCTTGATGTTAAATCAGAAAATGAAGCCGTGATAGAGAGGTGGCGAAGTGAGCAATAACGTTGAAACAACGAAAGATTTTCTGGGATCGCTTAAGTTTGATGTTGATGAAGCCGGACAGAGTAAATTTATATCTGTTATCACTGAAGTCACGGTTAATGTTCTCAAAATGGGGGAGGAAATTAAAAACGCAGCCCTAACGGTTATTAACTTCACCACTCAAATTGCCAACGGTTTGGATAAACTTTATTGGCAGTCACAGAAAACAGGGGCAACGGCTGAAAAAATTAAGGCCATTGGTTACGCCGTCAGTCAAGCAGGCGGAAGTGTTGAAGGGTTTAATCAATCTCTTGAGGGCGTTGCCAATTTCCTACATAAAAATCCAGGTGGTGAAGGATTATTGCGGAACATTGGCGTTCAAACCCGAGATGTAAATGGCAACCTTCGAGATACGGCATCTTTAGTAGCACAGGTGGGTGAGCAGTTATCGAAAATGCCGATGGATCGCGCTAATCGATATGCCAGTAAACTGGGTATTGATGAAAATACCTTGATGGCTATGCGTCATGGGATTGGTCAATATGTCGTTGAATATCAGGACATGGCGAAAACCGTAGGTTATAACCCGACTAAAGCAACGCAGCAATCTCACCAATTTATAGAGCGCATGAATGCTTTAGACAATTTGTTTGGGATGATAAAAGAAAAAATAGGCGCAGATTTGGCGGGGGGATTGACTGGACGCGTCGAATCATTTCAACAAATCATCCTGCTTAATTTCCCTAAAATAGAAAAGGTTATTACTCGTGTATTGAATATCGTACTGGGTTTGGCTGATGGTATAACATTATTAGTCACTCGCGCTGGTGAAGCTATTAGTGATTTAATTGGCTGGTGGGACAGACTGGATGACAGTACAAAAACGGTTATTAAAGCACTAGGTGGCTTACTATTTGCGTGGAAAATCTTAAATACCGCCTTTATGACTTCGCCGATAGGGATGATTACTGCACTGGCGGCGGCGCTACTTTTGCTTTATGAAGATTATAAGGTCTGGAAAGAGGGCGGTAAGCATTTTATTGATTGGGATAAATGGAAACCCTCTATTGATGAATTCCTTAAAGCTATTGAAAAAATCTCTGGTTGGATAAATCAAGGGGCCAAAGCCGTTGGCGGTTGGGAAAATGTATTAAAGGGATTTGCGGCCTTCATTGCAGTTGCATGGGCTGCGAAGATGATTAAAGGAATATCCAGTGTGACAAGTGAGATTCTTAATTTGGCTAAAGCGTCAAAATTTGTCACCAGAGGCGGAATATTAGGTAAAGTGGGAGTTGCTGGAGCCACTGCTGTTGTATCAGAGCCATATATCGATAAAGCACTTAATCGGGCTTTTGGTGGATATGATTACTTTCAGCGAATTAGGACTGCGAAAACTTGGCATGATTTTGGTGCTGCTCTTATTGGGGAAGGTAATGCCTATTGGGATAAAAAAGGGAGTTGGGTAGATAAACGTGGAGAAAGCGCCCTCCCGAAAGGATATTCTCAGTTTGCGGCAGATATTCCTGGCAATGCTCCTGTAGTCATGCAAAAGCCGGATAAAACAACAGATGGGCAAAATAATCAGCCATTTAATCAAGATAATCCTAAAGTCAGAATGATGAGATTGACTAATTCTGATGTGATACAAAGATTGATTAATAACATGATGATGGGGGCAAGTGGTAATACTCCTTATTTATCCGAGCCTGCCAAAACGGCGATTATCGGAGCACCAC
>NZ_JAPFCD010000056.1:0-33411 GCF_026153155.1 Photorhabdus aballayi
TATGATGCCTTCGGGCGACGGATTAGCAAGCGGAAGGAGACAGACACCGCCGGACCGCCGGCCAAACCGACCGCGATAATCGGCTATGATTACCTGTGGAGCGGAGAGCAGCTGATTGAAGAGACGCCGGTCCGGGCTGACGGCACCGTTGACTATGAGCAGAGCATTCACTGGCTGTATGAGCCCGGCGCCCTGACGCCTTCGGCACGGTATGAAAAAGGTCAGCTATACTATGTCGTGAGCGACCATCAGGGGACGGTGCGGGAAATTCTGACCGAAGCAGGAGAACTGCTCTGGGCCGGACGATTACTCACCTGGGGCGAGCCAGAGCGCTGGCCGGTGCTGACGGTCAACGACCCAAGGAACCTGACGTGTAATTTTCGGTTTTGTGGTCAGTACGAAGACAGGGAAAGCGGTTTGTTTTATAATCGGCACCGTTATTACGAGAGTGAAACAGGCCAGTACTTATCGCCAGATCCGCTGAATCTTAGTGGTGGCATTAACCCGTACGGGTATGTCCATGATCCGGTCAATTGGATTGATCCGCTCGGGTTGGCGGGATGTCCGGGGATAAAGAAACCATCTCCAGCATTGAAAGGTGATCCTTGGCATCCTGATAGCGTGAAAGCTCGTCAAAAAGAATGGCAACAACAATATGGCCCTAAACCGTCTACACCTGGAGCTATGCAGAAACAAGTCGAGAGAGGCCAAGCTCCAAGAGACATCGAAAGGGTAGATAAAGGACATATTCCAGGTCAAGAACCACATGTCCATTACAAAGATGGAACTTCATCTAACCAAAGTGGCGGTGTCCATGATGCTCATCGAGGTATTCCAAATCCCAGTAAAAAAGCGATTGAATGGCTTCGTGATCATGGATGGACGCCACCAAATTAATATCTTAATTAGTAGCATAGGGTATAACATGAAAATATATGGTTATGAATCAGAAGATAGTGACCTAGTTAGCTTGAATGAAATCACGTTTCAAGCATCTGTCGATGAACTTAAGGAATTAGTTTTATTCATAAATAACTCTATTTCTCTAATTGAACTTAATGGTGATAAATTTGGTCATGAGCACCTTAGTGATTTTATTAAAAGTAAAAAAAACACGAAACCAGATGTAATAATTACATCAATAAAAAAGCAATAATTTAGTTTTACGTTGCATTAAATAATAAATAAAGCCGGAAAAATCCTTGTGATCTTCCGGCCTTCTTTATGATCTACCGTGGCGCATATCCACTGTAAGGTAATACTCTGGAGCAAAGTAAGCGTGCGGTGAACTCATGTTAACATCGCTTTAGGTATTACGATAACGAGACCGGGCAATACCTCTGTGCCGACCCGTTAAATCTTAGTGGCGGATTTAACCCGTACAGTTATGTCCATGATCCGGTCAATTGGATTGACCCGTTCGGGTTGCAAGTTGTAAATGCTTCATTATCAGGAAATAGCCATCCTACAAGCTCAGCACAAGGAGCACTGCTTAAACAATATTACAGCACAGCAGAAAGTGCTAATGATGCTGTAAATAATTTAAAAGCAACAGGAAAATTGCCAAATAACTATGTAACAAAAGCACAGGCGGAAGCTGCTGGGTGGTCTAGAGGAAAAGCGTTAGGAAATTATGTTCCGGGAGGTCAAATAGGAGGGGATATTTTTGCTAATAGCACGGGGATCTTACCTGATTCCCCCGGAAGAGTATGGTATGAAGCTGATATCGGACTGAATAATAGTATGTCTAGAGCGAAGCAACCAGGTACCAGACTTTTGTATTCTAATGACGGGTTAACTTACGTAACTTCAAATCATTACGATACTGCCGAAGCATTAGGCTCTTGGAACTGTAAAGGAGGTTAATAAGTAATGAAAAAAATAACACTAGATGGGAATAAACAGAAAACACCTGTTGAAGTATATCAGCTTTTTTCTAAGGAATTTGATTTTGGCCCGTACTTTGGAAATAATCCTGATGCGTTATATGACTTTATGGTTCCGATTGATGCAGAAGATAAGCCTGTCATTGTATTGTGGTATAACAGTGGTATTTTCAAGGAAAAATATCCTAAAGAATTTGCACAGCTTGTGTCTGTGCTAAATAACATCAGTGAATTTGGAAAATTTGACCAAGACACTTTTCAATTTAAAATTCTTTAAAGATAAAGCCGGAAAGATCCCCGTGGGATTGAACTGACCCCAGTAATTAGTTGTCCAACTATTGGGGGTCACTTCAAAGATCCTTGTGATCTTCCGGCCTTCTTATGACCACCAAGGGACGGTGCGGGAAATTCTGACCGAAGCGGGGGAACTGCTCTGGGCGGGTCGATTACTCACCTGGGGCGAACCGGAGCGCTGGCCGGTGCTGACGGTCAACGACCCAAGGAATCTGACGTGTAATTTTCGGTTTTGTGGTCAGTACGAAGACAGGGAAAGCGGTTTGTTTTATAATCGGCACCGTTATTACGAGAGTGAAACAGGCCAGTACTTATCGCCAGACCCGTTGAACTTAGCCGGAGGAGTAAATCCTTACAGTTACGTGCATAATCCGGCGAACTGGATTGATCCATTAGGTCTTGCCGGTTGTCCTGCTGCTAAGATTATTGATAATGCTAGAAATGGAAAGGTTCGACGAGGTAAAGATTATCATGGACGTTTGGGATCAGATCTAGAACAACAAATTCTCAGTAGTCCGCAAGGTGTTTATCAAGCTAAGAATGGGAATTTAATATTCCATCAAGATGGCAATATCGTTGTTACGCATGGAAAAGGTGGCGCTCAAGGTAATGTGATTACTAGTGATGGTTTAAGTGGGCCACGTGGTGAAAATGGAGCAGCTATTTATGGTGGTTCACCCAGTGATCCAGGGCTACCTATTACACCAGATATGATATTAAGAGGAGAAATACCAAGGCCAAATGGTGGCTTTATTCCTCCAGCCGTAAAATTGGAGGATATATAATATGTTTATTCTTCCTAATATTGAACTGGTTAAGACATCAGAGCTGTATTACCGACATGCTAATCTCAGTTGGTCTTTCGGTGGGAATTCATCAGTTATATGTTTGTATTCTTCTACTAATAAAGGTATGTCTACAGAACATTGGATAACAGATTGTTCAGACGTGTTTTCATTTGATGAAAATAAAAACCTTTTATCAATGGAATTATCTGTTCCAAATAAAAATAAAATGCCTTCTCTTAATATAAATGAAGATATTTCCGGTCGATTGGTTCTTCATGAGCGTATTTATACAATAAATCAGGTAACTGAAAGATTTTTTGATCCTGTAGAAAGGAAATTGTTCTGTTTTAACGAAATGTCTGATACAAATCGTCAGGTTTCACTTATTAAAATGCATGATGATTTTTCACTGATCTTGTTAGATGGACTTTATCTGGGCTATGTGCTTAATAATCCACTTGGTTATCTAACAAATGATATTTATGGTCACGCTGACTCCAGTCTTCCTACTGATGATGAATATCAGTTAATGTCTGAATTTTTATATATTATGTCAGATAATAGACTTGAAGAGTTGAATGATGATATGGAGTTGGTGGTAAATGAATTAAAAAATAAAATAGGATCAAGAATCAAGATAATTAAGAGCGAACACAGGAAAAATATACTTAAAACTTCATTGGATGAGTTGCTTTATTTTTATTCATAGATGTGTTGCAAGACTCCAGTGAACTCACCTTGCGTTGTCAGATAACAGCAAGGTGAGATGATCAGAGTATTAAGATTCACAAGGCCAGCACAGTAACCCACATCGGACCTTTGCCAACTGAATAACGCGCTAATTCAGTCAATTTACCGGTATATTTATCTACAGAAGAAACTGAAATATGGTCAGACTTTTGACCGGATGCAATTAAGTATTTTCCACTGTGATCAATAGCAAAACCGCGCGGCTGAGTTTCAGTTTTATAGTGCCCTGCCAACGTTAAATTAAAGCCATCTGGCGAAATAACAAAATGGCTGATCAAACTTGAAGTACGTTCACTGGTATAAAGGTGACGACCATCCGGTGTAATATGAATATCCGCAGACCAACGAACACCCGCTAAATCTGTCAGCAATGAATCAATCGTCTGAACAGTCCGGTATTTTTCCCACTTGCGATAAACATCCACCGTAGCATCCAGTTCATTAATACAGTAAATCACCTGCTGATTCGGATGGAACACCATATGGCGAGGACCCGCACCCATTGCCGTAGGGATTTCCTCAGCACGTTTTTCTGTCAGATAACCCTCTTCTGTCATCTCAAAAATACGGATGCGATCTTCTTTCAGACAAGGAACTAATAGTTGTTTATTATCCCAGTCAATATTAGCCGAATGCGGTGCTTGCAAGCCTGCAATAACCTGAACAGGTTCGCCCACAACCCCCTGTTCATCAATTAGGCTGACACTTAGATTGTTATAACTATAGGAGGCAGAAAACAGAAAGCGGCCCTGTTTATCAGTAGAGATATGAGTCGGGCTACCCGGTATTGATGATATCCCACTCTGTACCAGTTCCCCACTAGAGCCAATCTGGTAAGTGACAATACTGAATTGTGGCCGGATGCCAACATAAAGATGTTTACGATCCGGGCTAACCACCATTGGTTGTACTTCCCCCGGTACATCAACTATCTGAATCAGTGATAACTCACCTTCATTATTCAGGTTCCAAACATGAATCTGACAACTGTTTGGACTCGCCGTATAAACCACTTGTTTCATCTTCACTCCTTAATTGGTTTTATCGGTTAAACTCACCGCACAATTGGTGTATCTTTATTCAGTTCCAATGTAATATCCTTATATTATATATAGTTATGAGGCTAATTTATGTCATATCGCATCATTGCACTGGATCTGGACGGTACACTACTCGATCCTCAAAAAAATATCCTGTCAGAATCACTCATTGTACTAAATGAAGCACGTAAAGCTGGTATTAAGGTGCTGATTGCCACTGGCCGTCATCATGTCGCTATCCACCCTTTTTATCAGGCTTTGCAACTCGATACTCCTGCCATCTGCTGTAATGGTACTTATCTGTATGATTACCATGAAAAGAAAGTATTAGCCTCAGATCCTCTGTCATCTCAGGAAGCCATAAAAGTTCTCACCCACTTAAAAAACACAGATATTCACCGTCTGATGTATGTGGATGACGCCATGTTATATGAGGAACCGTATGACACAGTTCTCCGTACCATGAAATGGTCTGAAACCCTGCCTGAATCTCAACGCCCAACTATGCGACATGTTACTAGCTTTCAGCATGCTATTCATGAAGTACAGTCTATCTGGAAATTTGCCACCAGCTCTCCTGATTTAGTCAAGCTGCGGGAAGTAACTGCACAAATCGAAAATGATACAGGTCTTTCGTGTGAATGGTCATGGTTCGATCAGGTGGATATTACCAAGAAAGGCAACAGTAAAGGTATGCGTTTGAAACAGTGGGTTGAATCACAGGGAATGAGCATGAAAGATGTCATTGCCTTTGGCGATAACTTTAATGACCTGAGCATGCTGAAAGCCGCCGGACTCGGTGTCGCTATGGGTAATAGTGAGGATGCCATTAAAGAGCAAGCCGATCTGGTGACGCTGGATAATACTCAGCCAGGTATTGCCGAAGTTATTTGCAAGTACGTTCTTTAATCACTTGTCTGAAAAAACCACCATCCGGGGAACCCTTCGATAGGCTCCCCGTTATTACTTTTAGCAGAAATTACAGTTGTCGATAAAGAGAAACACTTTTTATCTGAGCATAAAGCCACTGCCCGGGCCGCAAATTAAGTTCATCTCTTGCCCACGGGGTGATCCTCGCCCATAAATAGTGACCACTCAGTGCCAATTTGACATCGACTTGCCCATTATCAGTAAAAAATTCAACCACTTTCACAGCCAGAATATTACGGATACTACTGCCGCGCGGAGGTTCCAGTATTAATGAAACATCTGAAGCATCTATTCTGATACGCAAATCTGTTCCCGGTTGAACATCAATTTTTGGCAACCATAAAGCCTGATCAGCGAGCGCTACCGCGGTCATTTCATAACGATTATGATGTTCAACCATCGAAACATTCAAAATGCTGCTAAGAGTATCTTTTTGTAACCAAAGACGTAATGCACTACTGGACCAAACTTCTTCCAATTTTCCTGTTGCCCTGACTTTTCCGTTATCCATGACGAGGACATTTTCTGCCAGACGAAGAATCTCATCCAGATTATGACTGACATACAAAATCGGGATATTAATCTCTTCAGACAGCCTTTCAAGATAAGGCAATAGTTCTCTTTTACGGGGGAGATCCAACGATGCCAACGGTTCATCCATTAACAACAGATCAGGTGCCGTCAATAAAGCACGACCGATAGCAACCCGCTGTTTTTCACCACCGGACAAGGTAAGAGGAAAACGGGATAATAAGTGCTCAATCCCTAGCAAACTAACAATGCTATCAAATTCCGGTTTCATCTCCGGCGACATTCCGTATTGAAGATTACCTTTTACTCGATAATGAGGAAAAAGCCGGGCATCCTGAAAAACATAACCTATACGACGTTGCTCTGGCGGCAAGCAGATACCTTTTTCAATATCGACCAGTACATGCTCATTAAGGACAATCCGCCCTTTCTGTGGGCGTATCAAACCAGCAATAACATTTATCAGTGACGTTTTTCCGGCGCCTGAAAGGCCAAAAATAGCGGTGATCCTCTCAGTGGGTAGCTCTGTATTGACCTGTAAATGAAGATCACCAAGTTGTTGCTCAAAATTCAGCTCTAACATGTTGCTCCCAAACGTCTTCTTCCCCAACGGGTTAACCATTCAGAAACCATCAGTGATATCAACGCCAGAATAATGGCAATGATACACAAACGAGCTGCGGCAGTTTCTGCTCCAGGCGTTTCAATCAAGGTATACATTGCCAAAGGGATCGTCCGCGTTTCACCTGGAATATTGGACACAAAAGTGATAGTTGCGCCAAATTCACCCAATGAACGGGCAAATGCCAAAACAGTACCTACAATGACTCCAGGCAAAGAGAGCGGCAATGTGATAGTAAAAAATACCTTAAACGGATTCGCGCCCAACGTCCGAGCAGCTTGCTCCAGCCGCCGATCAACACTTTCCAGCGCCAGACGTATCGCCCTAACCATCAACGGAAAAGCAACAATAGCAGAAGCCAATGCAGCGCCACGCCAACTAAATGCAAAGCTGATCCCAAACCAGTCATATAACCATTCACCGATAAAGCCCCGGCGTCCCATACTGATCAACAGCAAATAACCCACTACCACTGGCGGTAACACCAGCGGCAGATGGATGATACTGTCGAGTAATGATTTACCGGGAAACCGGAAACGAGCAAGAATCCACGCCATCAAGATCCCAAATGGCAGACTTAGTAATACCGCCATACCTGAAACTTTCAGACTCAGGATGATGGCTTGCCATTCGTATTCACTCAACATAACCAAAAAATCTATTCCTAAAGTGGGTGAAAACCGTAACGTTTAAAAATTGCAACGGCTTCGGGGGTTTTCAAATATTCATAAAAATTGATAACGGTGGGATTACTATGGTCTTTGATTATCGCCATTGGGTATTCAATAGGCTTGTGGCTCTCCTCTGGGAAGATCCCCACCACCTTGACTTTATCACTCGCAATGGCATCTGAACCATAAACGATACCCAACGGAACTTCAGCGCGTTCCACCAGCGCCAGACCACTACGCACATTACTGGTACGTGCCAACAGAGGATTAACCGTCTCCCATGCTCCCAAATATTGCAGAGACTCTTTAGCGTAAATACCCACAGGAACATGATCTGGATCGCCAACCGCAAGACGGCCGCCTTCTAACAAAGATTCCCATTTGGTTTCTTTATTAATGTCAACTTTATTGAGTTTACTCGCCTTCGGCGCAATCAGAACCAGTTGATTTCCCAGCATAGTTAACCGAGTTTCATCAATAATCAGTTTCTTCTCGGCAACATAATCCATCCACTGTTGATCAGCCGAAATAAAAATATCTGCCGGCGCACCTTGCTCAATCTGGCGAGCCAAAGTGGAAGATGAAGCATAGGAAGCTACCACTTCACCTTTTGTCTTTTGCTTATACTGTAGCGCAATATCATCAAGTGCATTAGTCAACGAGGCAGCAGCGAATAACGTGACTTTTTCCGTAGCCCACGCTTGCCACGTCAAAGCAAAAGAAACGACAACGCCGACTAGCAGTTTGCCAAAACTCTTTTTCATTTGTTTTCCACCTGTTTCTTACCCATTAGTTCGTTGTGTATAGCAAGATATAACGTCAAATGGAAGAGTGTTCCAATATTAATCGGCAAATTGTGAGCAACTTTTACTATCTAATTTAATTCGAATTAAAATACTGTAATAGAAAAACCAAATGAATAAAATGGAACTGATTATGATTAATTAAGACAAATTACCCGGTTAATTACCGGGTAATCAGAATAGCATCTGGTGTAAAAAAAATATTAATTTTACTTTTCAGAACGGCCAATACGGGAAACGATATTAAACAGCTCCCCAAGACCATAAATTAAACCTAAAATTCCGACCATCACCACCGGTACCATAACCAGGGCAAAAGCCATACTTTTAATCAACTCAAACATGGCAGCCTCACATAGTGGCTCATTTAATGAGCCAGAAACATAACACATTTTTAACTATAGCCGGTAATACCGCTATAATTAGTACTATTCTAGACAAAAGACAAACAACAGTAACCGGCTAAACGTGCGTTTTCCCGAGTTAGCCAATAAAAATTTACGATTATATTCCCTGAAAAAAACTATTATGCAAGCCGAAATTCTATTGACACTGAAATTACAGCAACGGTTATTCGCAGATCCACGGCGAATATTATTACTTAAACAGATTAAAGTAACGGGCTCTATCAGCCAAGGGGCAAAACTGGCGGGGATCAGCTATAAAAGCGCCTGGGATGCTATTAACGAAATGAATCAGTTAGCAGATGAAATAGTGGTGGACCGTGCTACAGGTGGTAAAGGAGGCGGCGGGGCAAATCTTACCCATTATGGCGAACGTCTGTTGCAACTTTACGATCTACTGACACAAATTCAGCAAAAAGCCTTTGATGTGCTAAAAGATGACCAACTTCCCCTCGATAGCCTATTAGCTGCCATTTCCCGGTTTTCTCTGCAAACCAGCGCCCGTAACCAATTCTTTGGCACAATTACTGACCGTGACCATAATCCAGTACAGCAACATGTCCGCATATTACTGGCAGATGGTCAAACATCACTGAACGCAGCATTAACAGAACAAAGCGCTAACCGTCTCGGCTTGGTAGAAGGTAAGGAGGTATTGGCGCTCATTAAAGCACCTTGGGTGAAACTCACTAAAGAGCCGTTCTCTAGCGGTCATTTTGACAATACTCTGACAGGGCAGATCAGTAAAATTGAAACAGGCGAAGAGAACACAGAAATTATTATTGCCCTTGATGGCGGGGCAATCCTCTGCTCTACTCTGTCTAATCAAGAAGCAAACGACCTGAAACTACATCCTGGAGATAAAATCACTGCACTTTTTAATGCTGACCAGATAATTATTGCAACTCTGTGTTAAGAATTGCCGCCATTATCACTGAATAACTCATAATATCAAGGAATATCATGACATTACGCGCCTCACACATTCCCTAATGTCCAATGTTAAATGTTAATTAAAAGTTAATATTGACATTCTGCGGCATTCCGCTTATTTGTGGGAAGATGTTTGCGTTGCTTAAAAAGGAATAAAAGATGTCTGAATTGCAAATAACGCAAGGCTGTTTCCGTTTAAGTGCTACTCGTACCTTGCAGTTATCATCACTAAAAATAGCCTCCGGCGAAAATTGGGCTTTTATTGGCGCTAATGGTAGCGGAAAATCATCATTGGCCCGCGCGCTTTCAAATGAACTAGTCCTACTTTCCGGCGAACGAAATTGCTCATTTCACCGGTGCGCCCGCGTCTCTCAAGAACAATTACAAAAACTGACGGAAGAAGAATGGCAACGCAATAATACTGATATGCTCAGTGATGATGAAGATGATACCGGCCGCACTGCGGCAGAAATCATCCAGCTTTATCATAAAGATAATGAACTTTGCCTGGAACTGGCAAAACAGTTCGGTATTATGGATTTACTTTCCCGTCGTTTTAAATATCTTTCTACCGGTGAAACCCACAAGACACTACTTTGCCAGGCATTGATGACTTCACCTGATTTGCTGATCCTTGATGAACCTTTCAATGGCCTTGATCTATTCGCCCGTGGTCAACTCGCTGAATTACTGGAAAAATTATCATCAAAAGGAATCGTTCTAGTACTTATCCTTAACCGGTTCAGTGAAATCCCAGATTTTGTTAATCAGATTGGCGTATTAGCGGACTGCCAGCTAACGTCTGTTGGCATCAAAGAAGAAGTGATGGCAGATTCACTGGTGGCTCAACTGGCTCACAGTGAAAAATTGGGCGGTATTCATTTACCTGAAACAGATGAATTTCCTGTCGATGATCAGCTACCATCCGATCAACCGCTGATTATCCTACGTAACGGTGTCGTTCAATATAATGATCAGCCAATTTTGCATGGACTAGATTGGCAAGTGAATTCAGGTGAACATTGGCAAATTATTGGCCCAAATGGTGCTGGAAAATCAACGCTTTTGAGTCTGATTACCGGAGATCATCCTCAAGGCTACAGTAATGAGCTGATCCTTTTTGGTCGCCAACGCGGCAGTGGCGAAACAATTTGGGATATCAAACGTCATATAGGTTATGTCAGCAACAGTATTCATCTGGAATATCGTGTCAGTATCAGCGTTCGTAATGTGATTCTATCCGGTTTCTTCGATTCAATTGGTCTTTACCAGACGGTATCAGATCGCCAACAGCAACTTGCTGATGAATGGCTGGCTTTACTGGGATTATCTGCCCAGATTGCCAACGGCCCCTTTCACAGCCTTTCATGGGGGCAACAGCGACTTGTTCTAATCGCTCGCGCACTGGTTAAACATCCGGCTTTATTGATCCTTGATGAGCCTCTGCAAGGGCTTGATCCCCTAAACCGCCAATTAGTATTACGTTTTATTGATATCATGATTGCTGACGGTGATACTCAGCTACTGTTTGTTTCTCATCATCAGGAAGATGCTCCGCAATGCATTACTCACCGGCTGATATTTATTTCTGATGGTGACATATATCGTTATAAAACAGAAAGAATCAATAACTAAAGTATTAAAATAAGATTAATACTGCAACAAAAGCCAGCATTGCAAAGTATGTTTATGTCAATCTAGTAGCAATACACATGCAAACATGCTGGCTTTATTTATTCGTAACAATTATAACGTGTCAAAAAAGTTAGGTAACATAAAGATATCACCGTTAATCTTTTCTACGTAAAATAATTCAATTTTAAAAATAATATATTTAAATATAAGAATATTAATTTCATATAGCCAAAAACAATAAAAACAATCCCGCAATCATTTATCTTTAAATTAAATTTAATTCATTAAACCATTCCATTTCACGATTACAATCATTATATAGATATTCATCACATTAATTAACTAGATTACTTAGTGAATTAGACTTTAGATTAAACTATTATTATGCAGTAAAGTGACAAAATGTTTCCATCAGGCCAAAGATGGATTCTCTGCTATTACATACCAATTAGGAGAATAACAATGAGCGGTCTAAGCGCAGTCATATCAGTCAAACTTAAACTTGGTCAAGACAGTTATAACGTTGATTTAAATATTCCATCGGCAACCCCGGCTCCAGAAGCGCCTTTTCTTTTTAGTGTTGTTTCACCCGAAAAAGATGGACAACCTGCAAATACTTTATTAGAAGTCGCTATCGGTAATTCAGAACATATCTATATTGCCGTTGCGCCACCAGGTTCATTATTGAAAGAAACCGGTGTTGATAAGGTAGTGGAAAGTCTTAATGTTGTTGTTTCCGAGGGTAAATACAATAAAACAGACAAGAAATTTGATATAGAGAAAAAATCCTAAATTATCCGCTCAATATTGACTATACCCAATGGATTTCAAGATACATCGCGACGGCAAGGGAGCGAATCTCCGGGAGCATAGATAACTATATGACCGGGGTGAGCGAGTGCGGCCAACAAAGAGGCAACTTGAAAGATAACGGGTATATAAGGCTATACGTTTAGAACCACAAATAACATAGCCTTAGCGATACATTTTACTATCTGAGGTAAGATATGGGAACACGATTTGAGATTGAAGCCCATTTAGATTGGTGCAAAATATTTGATGGCGAAATGCGTAGCCCAATGCAATGCCAGCTTGCTTTATTCAATAGTTATTCTCTAATCTATATCGATATGACTGCAAAAAAAGCAGGAGCTGACAATCTCAATATCTTTAAATTACTCAACCATGCTTTTCATCTTAACTTACCTGAGAAAGAAGCCCCGTTATTAATACAGGATGCAGGTTTTTTTACTTTCTCCAATCATGCCAATCCACCAGAAGCAGAGAAACTGTGTAACATTTTTCCACAAATACCCTTACCAAAGTCAGTGACAGAAATGGAAACGCCGGTATCCCATAGTTGTACCTTCTGGCTAACCTTGCGTTTAAAAGGGAATTATTTATTTAACAACTTAATTGAGGTTGGCGTTAAAAATGGCGATCTACCACAGGCAGACATCTCACTCAGTGGGCGTTTGGATCGGGGAATATCCGCAAGTGAGTCAATTAAACAAAGTCGCTATACTGCCGTTCTTCCTGATTTCAAATTATTTAAGATTTTTGGTTTCAATAATTTAATACTGAAATATCAGTTTGATAATTACGCAAAATATGAAATAGCAGGCACTATCACATTAGATTTGTTCCAGAAAACGTATTGTTTTGACGGGGCTTTAAGGGCAGATGAAAAGCAAGTACAAGCATCTTTAAAAATCTGTCATAAAGGCTCAGCAAGCACTATTGAGCAGCCCTTTGACGGAAGAATGACTGGCGTCACATTTGATGACTTATCTTTTGGCATTGATTACACCTTTGCCGTGCCAGAAAAGAAACAACCTAAAGTTGGATTATATTGGGTAAAGGGAACAATTAATTATGCAAAACTACCCGCATTAAGTGGATATCTTTATTTTCTAGATAATACGCCCATACTGGCTTCCATCGCTATTAATAAAGATTTATCGATACATGATATATTTGAAGCATCATTTGCTGGTTCCCTTTTCTCCTGGCCAAGTCATTTTATCGATATCGTTTTTCATCCGGGAAGCAACCTTTATTACCGGCGCGAAACAGATGGAGATATTAAACAGGAAAATACGATTATTTCCTCTTTATCCGAAAAGTCTCTGTTATTAAATCAGGATATCACCCATTATCAGCCAGGATTTCACCTCTATGCCCTGTTTGACATTACACTAATTGAAACTTTGAAGCTCAAAGGGGATATACAAATTACCAAAGAAGGCGTTAATGCAGAGATCCAGCTACTTAATCCAATTTCATTATTTGTACTGCAAATTACAGGTTTTGGGCAGGAGCCCGGTCCAACCCTGTTTTTCTCTACCGTCAAGGAAAATAAATTCGGCTTTCGCTGTGGGCTGTTGTTTTTTAAACATGATTTTGGTTTAAATGTAGAAATATCAGGTATAAAAGATAAAACCGGGGAATTAAAAATCAGTGGCTCATTGTCCTCGGAAAAAATTTCTTCCCCTTTGTTACCCAATTCAGTGAAATTAGGTTTTTCCTATAGCAAAAGCGCAGGATTTAAAATCACTGACTGGCCTGCATTTAATTTAGATAACAATCAGTTTATTAATTTTATCGAAGAATTAAAAAAATTCTCAAGCAGTAAAGGTTCCAATTGCGGCCAATTAACCCAATTTGTCAATGAGCATTTACTCACATCCCGGTTTTCTATTTCCCCGTCGTTTGATACTAAGACGGATAATTCTAGCCAGAATGACCAACTGTATTTTGTGTTAAATGGTAAGTACACCATGACAATGGCAGGAACGGATTTCATTACTCTCTCCTTCCCAAAAGCCGTAGAGTTTTTACTGCCAAATAACCTCTCTTTAGAGGAATTACCTAATGCTATCGGTGCAGCATTGAAAAGTGCGGCTGAATCTTTCATTCAAGGGCTATTGGAAAATCGTGAAGCTATCGCTGCCTTTCTGACGTTAACAGCCGCCGAGAAAGCCGCTGATTATGCCATGACGTTACTGTGTGAGGGATTGGTTGACGCCGCACTAACAGAAACAGTCCAGAGCGGCGCAGAAGCTTTAGCCGCTGCCGGGGGCGTAGCAGCAGGAGCTGCGGGAGCGGCTATCATAAGTAACATTATCAATAAAATTAAAGATGAAATTGACAACAAACCAATACCTCCCGATCCTCCCAAGCCTGCCAATCCCAAACCGCCTGAAAATTTGTCAGCAATCTATGAGGATCATAAGGCTAAATTCGCATGGGGCTATACGAAAAATGCTGACGGTTATCAGGTCAAATTAAAAGCGCCAAATAACGAAACATTATTCAACAAGAAACTGAATCACAACGATAATTCCGTTATTTTCCCTATCAGTCCAGAATTAGTCGCTGGCGTTTATACCTGGTCAGTCGCCGCCACCAGGCAAGATTTTATCAGTTCAGAAAATCAATTACAGCAGCATCGTCTGCCAATACCGGAATTGAACATCAATTTAGAAACGAAACCCATTATTGAAAGAGATATTAATCTTATATTGAAGTGGAATCTGATAACAGACGCCAGTCACTATAATGTACAAATCGAGGAAAATGGACAAATCGAGGAAAATGGACAAATCGAAAACCGCTTAATTGTCGCTCCACAGAATTCAGCGGCTATTATTTTCGATAAGCTGAAACCTGCCGGGAAATATCGTTTTTCATTAGCGGCATTGAACAACCCCAATTATATTGCCAGCGAATTCTGTCAGGTTCAACAATGGTCACGTCTGGATACTCCTCAGCAAATTCAGGCTAATTACCAATCTGGCGGCATAGAGATTCAATGGCAATGCTGTCCCGATATTACTCATTATTTACTCAACTTACTGGCTCCAAACAATTCATGGATACAACAAACTGTGAATTCCACAACTGGACGAGCCCATATTGCTTTACCACCGATCCCGATTGCAGGAACATATCAACTTTATTTAGCTAGCATGCCGGATACCGCCGCAACATCAATCCCAAGTATCTGGAGTGATGGAGTGGCAATAGAAGTGGTGGTAACACCAGAACAAATTGCACAGTCGGCATATCAACAACAGATGAGTGGCAATGATTGCGGCAAATTGATAATTAAATCCTTGCCTGATCTCAAGGCGAATATGCTCGCAGCAGCTATGGCGCAAGTAGGCTATATAGCAGTAGAAACCGGGCAAGGATTAAAATCAGCCTACCCAGCCATCAGCGCCAGCGAAATAACCGAAATACTACTGGCTATATATGGCAAAGCATTAACGCTAGAACAATTGGCCCAGAAAGCGTATGACGAACAGATATCCGGCAGTCAGTGCGGACAGATATTAATCGCTAAATATCCGGCAACCCACGCCAAAACATTAGGCAGCGCTATGGTGCTGGCAGGTTATCCAGCAACAGAAACTGGGCAAGGATTAAAATCAGCTTACCCATCCATTAGCGCCAGCGAAATAACCGAAATACTACTGGCTATATATGGCAAAGCATTAACCCTAGAACAATTGGCTCAGAAAGCGTATGACGAACACCTATCCGGCAGTCAATGCGGACAGACATTAATCACTCAATATCCTGCAACCCAAGCCAAAACATTAGGCCACACTATGGCGCTGGCAGGTTATCCAGCAATAGAAACCGGGCAAGGATTAAAATCAGCCTATCCAGCCATCAGCGCCAGCGAAATAACCGAAATACTACTGACCATATATGGCAAAGCATTAACCCTAGAACAATTGGCTCAGAAAGCGTATGACGAACACCTATCCGGCAGTCAGTGTGGACAGACATTAATCACTCAATATCCTGCAACCCAAGCCAAAGCATTAGGTCGCACTATGGCGCTGGCGGGTTATCCAGCAATAGAAACCGGGCAAGGATTAAAATCAGCCTATCCATCCATCAGCGCCAGCGAAATAACAGCCGTCCTGCTAGAAATTTATGGTAGACGGTAGTTGTATCGCGAGTTTATTTAGTCAACAGATATAAGGAGTATTGCTATGACTTTAGTCTCCAAAGAGATGTTAATGACTCCACTCTACCCCATTGATATTGCTGTTATTTTACGTGAGCTTGACTTTCCTGCTAACGAGATTGCAGTTGCACTGCACAAACACTTCCCAACGCTTCCTCCACTAGACGTTGGTCAAATGTTGCTTAATCCTAAAGTGTATCCAGCGACAACTCGCCCAGAGTTAGTCACAGCCTTAAGTGGAGCTGGCTTTCAAGCCCAAGAAGCTGAGTTAGCGGCCAATATTTTGTATCCAGTCACTGTGTCTGTACTTGCGGATAAACCTTGGCAGAATAGCGGTGTGACAGTCAATACAAGTCAGACAACCACCATTACCTATCTCAGCGGCACATGGTCTTTTGACCCAAAGTACAACGATTGCCAGGCAGAGGGAGATAAGGCTCATATTGCCCAGGAAGATTACACGTTACCAGGCCAGCCAGTAGGCGCACTGGTAGGCCGTGTCGGTGAAACCGTTTTTTTGATTAGTCGTGAAGCCAGTATCCCGAGTGGGTTATCTGGTGAATTATACCTTTGTATTAACGATGATTTAGAAGGGCGTTATGGTGCCGGATTAACAGATAATAAAGGTAAGCTGGAGGTTAAAATCAGTACACGAGAATAAGCGAATTTGTATTAGATCAAGCTCAACCTGACAGCCACCCGTTTTTATACAAGTGGCTGATCTGTTCAATATCTTAATAAAGCTTATTTTCCATACCTTATTGAATCAGATCTATACCCTATGGATTTCAAGATGTATCGTGACGACAAGGGAGAGAATCCCCAGGAGCATAGCTAACTATGTGGCTGGAGTGACCGGGTGGCTGGAGTGACCGGGGTGAGCGAGTGCAGCCAACAAAGAAACAACTTGAAAGATGACGGGGATAATAGTACATGTCGGTTATGAGCCTTACCAATAACACGGCTTTTTGTTGACCAAAAAAATAATTGTCACCGCTGGATTTCTTCTCCGACCAGTGAAAAAAGCATCGCAATTTGGCTATCATACATTATTATTTTTTGTTCAGTGACTGCTCCCCGCCGTAAACGGCGAGGCTTCCCACTTCTCAGGCCGCAACCGTCTGTGTGACGGATTTACGCTGGCCTCCGTGGGCAGAGACGACGAGTCCCGCCGCCTGTAATTCCTGTATGCCCTTGCGTTCGATGTTGATTGCCGCGTTGATATCGCGGTCATGCCCGACTCCACAAACAGGGCATTGCCAGATACGCTTATTCGGGGGCATTTCCCGCATTTTATGACCACAGCAGTGACAGGTTTTCGAACTGGCGAACCATTGATCCAGTTTGACCAGATGCACGCCTTTCTCTGCTGCTTTGTATTCCAGTTTCGTGATAAATCCATGCCAGCCCGCATCGCCGATAGCGCGGGCCAGATGAGGGTTCTTCATCATGTTGGCCGATTTCAGCGTCTCCACAATTACCGCTTGGTTTTCGCCAACAATTGCGCGAGAGAGTTTGTGTTGAAAATCCGCACGGGCATTGGCTACCCGTTCGTGTACGGATGCAAGCCGCAGGCGGGCTTTGCGACGACGGGCACTGCCCTTTTTCTTACGCGATAACGCTTTCTGCTTACGTCTCAGATTACGGCTGGCGTTGATAAGATGACGCGGGTTTGTCACCTTGTCACCGTTTGATTTGATCACATAATGGGAAAGCCCCATATCTAGCCCTGTCACGTTTGTTACCCGTGATGGTTTTGCCGGCGCTTTCGCACCGTCATCGCAGAGTATTGAGGCGTAGTATTTACCTGTTGCGGCGCGACTGATAGTGATACTTTTTACTTCGCCTGGAATCTTACGATGGATGCGGGCTTCGACCGGAGATAACTTCGGGATTTTGATCGCGCTATCAAGTACCTTTACTCCCACGCAATGATAGCTCGATTGTTTGCCGTGCTTACTTTTGAAAGTCGGAAAACCTGCTTTCAGCTTTGGATTGAAGAAGTTATCAAACGCCGTATTTAGATTGATCACCGCCTGTTGCAACGCGATGGAATCATATTCTTTCAGCCACCCGTATTTTCGGGATTTTTTCGCGACGGCCAGTAACGGCTTGAGATCTTTACGCGGACTCAGGCTCACTCCGTCATACTTATACGCGTGTTTCTTGATGTGGAGAGCCTTGTTGTACGCAAAACGAACCGCCCCGAACTGGGCATTAAGATACTCAGCCTGTTCAGGTGTGGGATAGAGGCGTACTTTCGTGGCTCTTAACATCGTCAGCGCTCATTGTTATAATTTATATATTTTAACATGTTATGTGGGTATATCAATTGAGTCATCAACATGAAACATTGGAAGGGTTTCTTCGCAAAAGGCACAGTACCAGTCAGCTCATTGTGCATTTAATTTTTACGACAAAGTACCGTCGCAAGCTCTTTGACGGGCGCATGATTGAGCAGCTACGGGAAGCGTTCTTATCTTCTGCCGCAAAACTCCAGTGCGAAATCATCGACATGGACGGAGAGCCAGATCATGTACACCTTTTAGTTGCATACCCGCCAAAACTGTCAGTGAGTGTGATGGTCAACAATTTAAAGTCGGTATCATCGCGTTTACTGCGACAGCAGAACACACATTTACCAATGCAGAGCAAAACAGGGCTTTTGTGGTCAAGATCATACTTTGCCTGTAGTGCTGGAGGGGAGAATATTGAAACGTTGAGAGCTTATGTTCAGAGTCAGTCAACGCCTGATTGATCTTTAAAGCCCTGTGGGCTTTTCGCCTTATATCCCCGCCCGCATTGGGCGAGGGTTTACCGCGATTTTTGCTAAATAACATCCATCATCGATTTTTGGTCTGCTTTTCAGATCGTTTTTTAATTTGTTAAAAATAAAGGGAAATTATATGACTTGGGGTTTACTTGCTACATCACTAGCGTTATTAGCTATACACCGCACTACTGCACTTATTGTTCTACTGGCTGCGATTATTACCGGATTCGTCACGCAAACTCTGATCTATCCGGCAATCGCCACTATCGCGATTATTTTTTTGTTAGGTGCGCTACGTATCTATTTTCAACAAA
The DNA here is from genome assembly GCF_026153155.1 of Photorhabdus aballayi. NCBI lineage: Bacteria > Pseudomonadati > Pseudomonadota > Gammaproteobacteria > Enterobacterales > Morganellaceae > Photorhabdus > Photorhabdus aballayi. The sequence continues at coordinate 19,359 of NZ_JAPFCD010000056.1, forward strand.
ATAACATCATTAAAATAACCACTGAACTGCTATTACTGGCCTTTGCAGCGGCATTATTTCTACATCTGCTCCCGGGTTTTAATAACCTGAAATATCTCGATAAAATTCAGGTAGGCCCTCATAGCGCCCCATTCTCACTCTATTTCAACTTTGACAAAGCACTCATTCCTTTTCTGTTGCTATGTTGCATGCCTGGCCTATTTACAACAAAACCACTAGCCAAAATTCAGCCTTATGCATGGATAATCTTAGCTATTGCTATTCCCGTCCTGTTGAGTATCGCAACAGCTCTTGGAGGACTAGCGGTTGAACTGCATATGCCACAATGGTTACCGATGTTTATATTGGCGAATATCTTCTTCGTTTCTCTGGCGGAAGAAGCGCTATTCCGAGGTTATATCCAGCAAAGATTGAGCCAGTGGATTAACCCCTATTTCGCCCTGATCATCACCGCTTTGATGTTTGGCGGCGCGCACTTTGTCGGCGGTCCACTATTGATGATTTTTGCCACACTTGCGGGATTAATATATGGGCTGGCATGGATGTGGAGTGGCCGTCTGTGGGTCGCTGTTGGGTTCCATTTCGCGCTCAATTTGGTCCATTTGCTGTTCTTTACTTACCCAATCAAGTTGGTGACCGTATTATAACGTGCCAAACTTGACCGGTGTCTATTTCAGCCATCTGCAAGAAGTTCAGATCTTCAAGCAAATAAAGTTTGAAACAAGACTATATATCCAATGGATTTCAAGATGCATCGCGACGGCAAGGGAACGAATCCCCGGGAGCATAGCGAACTATGTAACCGGGGTGAGTGAGCGCAGCCAACAAAGAGGCAACTTGAAAGATAACGGGTATAGATTGCGGTTCTGGCGCATAGAGCAATATAATGCGCTCAATTATCATTAAGTTTGATTTTTAAGGAGTTTAAGCTATGGCTGTCACTAAACTGGTTCTGGTAAGACATGGCGAAAGCGAGTGGAACAAAGAGAACCGTTTCACTGGCTGGACTGACGTCGCGTTATCTGAAAAAGGTCGCGCCGAAGCTCAACAAGCAGGACAACTGTTGAAAGAAGAAGGCTTTGTTTTTGATTTTGCCTACACCTCTGTGCTGAAACGCGCTATCCATACTCTGTGGAATATTCTGGATCAGGTTGATCAACAGTGGTTGCCGGTTGAAAAAAGCTGGAAACTGAATGAACGTCATTATGGCGCTCTGCAAGGTCTGGATAAATCAGAAACCGCCGCTAAATACGGCGATGATCAAGTTAAACTGTGGCGTCGTGGTTTTGCTATCACCCCACCAGATTTAACTAAAGATGATGAACGTTTCCCAGGCCATGATCCACGTTATGCGAATCTGAAACCAGAAGAGTTACCCGTGACTGAAAGCCTGGCAACGACTATTGAACGCGTGATCCCTTACTGGGAAGAAGTTATCAAACCGCGTGTTGCTCAAGGTGAAAAAGTGATTATCGCAGCACACGGTAATTCTTTGCGCGCGTTGGTTAAATATCTGGACGGTATGAGCGAAGAAGCTATTCTTGAGCTGAATATCCCAACAGCAGTACCTTTGGTTTATGAATTCGACGAAAACATGAAACCAATCAAGCATTACTATCTGGGTAACGCTGATGAAATCGCAGCAAAAGCCGCTGCGGTAGCCAACCAAGGTAAGGCAAAGTAATTTCCTTGCTATAAAAAATTGCTGACACCTTATTTTCCAGCAAACATAAAAAACCGGAGTTGTCGATTCCGGTTTTTTTACATTGGAAAAATGTTATCAGCCACGACGCGCTTTTATTGCCGACGACAATTGACGTAACAAAATTTCAGTGTCAGCCCAACCAATGCAAGCATCAGTAATACTTTTGCCATATACCAATGGCAGGCCGCTGTCCGGGTTCTGATTTCCCTCTTCCAAATGACTTTCTACCATGACACCAATAATCGCTTTCTCCCCAGCAATAAGCTGCCGACTCACATCTGAACACACATCCATCTGCTTTTTAAATTGCTTAGAACTATTAGCATGACTGAAATCAATCATAATCCTTGCCGGCAACCCTGCTTTTTCCAGGTCTTGCTTCACGACAGCAACATGTTCAGAACTATAATTCGGCTCTTTACCACCACGCAGGATAATATGACAATCGTTGTTTCCGCTGGTATTCACAATCGCGGAATGTCCCCACTTAGTGACAGAAAGGAAACTATGAGGGGAACCTGCCGCATTAATCGCATCAATGGCAACTTTTATCGTACCATCGGTGCCATTTTTAAAACCAACCGGACAAGAAAGACCAGAAGCCAACTCACGATGGACCTGAGATTCCGTTGTACGAGCGCCAATTGCCCCCCAACTCATCAAATCGGCTAAATACTGCGGAGAAATCATATCCAGATATTCTCCCGCCGCCGGTAGTCCCATGTCATTAATATCCCGCAACAACTGACGAGCTAAACGCAAACCATCATTAATATCAAAACTGTGATTCATATGAGGGTCATTAATTAACCCTTTCCAGCCAATGGTTGTACGCGGTTTTTCAAAATAAACTCGCATGACAACCTCCAGATCCTCTTTCAGCTCCTCACGCAATAGATTCAGCCTCCCGGCATATTCCATTGCTGCTTTAGGATCATGAATAGAACATGGCCCAATCACAACCAACAGACGATCATCCTCCCCCGTCAAAATTTGATGAATCGTTTTGCGGGCCTTACGTACTGTAAATGCAGCCTTTTCAGTCGCTGGAAATTTTTCAAGTAGTGCCACAGGAGGTAATAATTCTTTTATCTCTTTAATTCTTATATCATCATTCTGATAATTCATAGCCCTCTCTCATCTAACATCTTTACATATTTAATTAAAACAATCTTGTGATTTTAATCTAACTGTTAGAAGCCAAACTGTAAATATTCTTTGTAGAGAATAAATAAATCAATGCTTAACTCAAGACATAGCAAGATATAGTCAAATGTGGTTAGCTCTATTCTTATGGTTGAAATATCTCTAGAAATGAGAATTAGCAAAGTAAATACCTAAAAATATGCCAGAAATCGACAAAACAATTCTCTGGCATAGTTAGGAAACTATTTCATATGAGATAATGGTAAAGAATGGTTTTTCTTAGCTGCCTGAATCCACAAACGGGAGCCATTAAATGCAATACCCAAGAGAATCACATACTGCAACGACATTGCCAACACGCCTTGATGGAAATAGATAACAACGCTTATCACATTGATAACTATCCACACCAGCCAGTTTTCAACATATTTGCGGGTCATCAGAACCATTGCCACAATAGATAGCACCGTCATTGTTGAATCCCAGAATGGGAATGCATCAGGCTCCAACATTGGCATCTGAACATTAAAGCCAAATTTTTGCATAACCGTAACGGCAATCTGAGTCAGATAACCAAAGACCCGATCAATATTAAAAGTCATAATGGCAATCAATAGCACAGAAATCAGACTAATTATTACCGCCTTATTCAAACTTAACCAACGTATTTTAAGTTCAATCTGCTGCTGATCATTAACTCTGCTCCAAGCATACCAACCATAAATATTTGCCGCAAAGAAGAATAACTGCAACAATAAACTGGCATAAAGTTGAATTTGGAAGAAAATCACAGCAAATAATGTGACATTAATTAGTCCAAACAAATAGTTAATTATCTTCTCCTGACTGGCAAACCAAATACATAACAAACCGGCGATCGTACCTACTGCTTCAATCCACGATAAATCATATCCTCCCTTTCCCAGAGGTATATTGACTAATATATTGTTAATACTGAAAAAATCCATCTGTTATATCCTATTATTATCTACAATAAAATATTACTCTCATCATTCAATTTCCTATTTTAACTGAGTTGCAAAATCAAGCATCCTATTTAAAGGAATCAGCGCCTTTTCCCGCAACTCTTTTGCAACCAATATTTCATGCCGATCCCCTCCCCGTTCCAATCCCTGAACGATGGCTTGTAAGCCATTCATCGCCATCCACGGACAATGTGCACAACTACGGCAACTCGCGCCTTCTCCAGCCGTAGGGGCTGCAAATAACTGCTTCTCAGGACATGCTTGCTGCATTTTATAAAAAATACCCTTATCTGTTGCCACAATCAGTTTCTGACGTGGCAAAGATTGCGCGGCTTTGATTAATTGACTGGTCGAACCAACAGCATCAGCCAGATCAACAACAGCTTGTGGTGATTCAGGATGAACCAATACCGCAGCATCAGGATAAAGACCTTTCATCCTTATTAAAGCCTGAGTTTTAAATTCATCATGAACAATACAAGCCCCCTGCCAACAAAGAATATCGGCTCCTGTTTGTTTACGGACATAATTCCCCAAGTGGCGATCAGGCGCCCAAATTATCTTTTTCCCCTGACTATCCAGATAATCGATCAATTCAACAGCAATACTCGAAGTCACAACCCAATCCGCTCGTGCTTTAACTGCTGCCGATGTATTTGCATAAACCACCACGGTACGATCAGGATTGTCATCACAAAACTTGGTAAATTCTTTTTCAGGGCAACCAAGATCCAGCGAACACTCAGCTTCCAACGTTGGCATTAGAACACGTTTTTCAGGGTTGAGAATTTTGGCGGTTTCTCCCATAAATCGCACACCGGCAACTAATAAAGTAGAAGCTGGATGATTATTACCAAAACGCGCCATTTCCAATGAATCTGCAACACACCCGCCGGTCTCTTCAGCTAAAGCCTGGATCTCAGGATCAGTGTAATAATGTGCAACCATAACAGCATCCTGCTGTTTCAGAAGGCGTTTAATTTTTTCACGGCAATGTTCTTTTTCATCCTTACTGAGAAAAGCCGGTTTAGGTGGGAATGGGTAAATGGTTGAATTAAAATCAATATACTGGTTCATTATGCTGACTCTCTGTTTAGTATATGGTTTTAAAAAGCAAAATTTTTGGTTTTTAGTCCAAAAATTCGTTCATGTTTGTTTAATATACTAAACAGAATAGCCGATTTATAGTAATTTATCGCGAAATATTTTGTCTGTTATGGGATGACTAAACAGAGGACAGAAGACAGAAGACAGAGAAAATGATTCTATCTGGTCTATCGGTAATATATACCTAAGAGCTCAGAACTTAATGTTATGTCTTTTTGATTATAAATATCCACATAGTAATTCGACTTTGAAAGACAAACTATCTTTATCTCGAGGCCAATGGTTTTAATCTTTTACCTAAAAGAGTAAATATAACGTCTAATAAGGACGTCCGCTATGTGATGTGATTCAGAATTTTTGTTAACAAACATGTTTTCTAATTTGACAGCAAATATTAATTTTAATATAAATTAAGTTACAGTCGCTATATTTTAAGTTGGCATTTAGAAACTGGTGAAATATTAGGTAAGTTATTTTTGGATCAAGATTATGCGAAAGGAATAATGAAGATAGATAAAGAAGAATTTATTGTTTATGGTAGAAATAGTAAATCAAAAGAATATATCACGCAGAATAATGACATATTACTTACAAAATAGTGAATTGAAATGATAAAAATTACTGATTTATGCTTTAGTTATAAAAGTAGAGAAATTAAAAGAAATATTTTTAAAAATATATTTTCATTAAATGAAATCGAAGTGGTTTTATTTGAAAATATAAACATTGAAATACTTGACGATAGCAAGATCATAGGATTACTGGGGAAGAATGGCGCCGGAAAAACAACTCTAATAAAACTGATTTCCGGTATTTTAACTCCAAACTCTGGAAATATTACTGTTTTTGGTATTGATTCAAATGGAAGGCCTCGTAATCTTTTATCTAATATTGGTATCGTTTTTGGAAATAAATCAATGCTTTGGGAAGAGTTATCTCTCTATGAAAATATTGAGCTTTTTTCTAAGATATATAAACGTAATTATGATAAGAACAGTGTTGAGAATATGATAGAAATGCTGAATCTTAGAAGTATAGCAAAAAAACCTGCAAAAACGTGTTCTTTAGGTCAATCTGTGAAATCTAACTTATTAATACACTTTCTTAATAGGCCAAAATTACTGATATTAGATGAACCAACCATCGGATTAGATATAGAGTCACAAATTCTATTACGCAATATATTAAAAGATTATGCTCAGAATAATGAAAGTAAAATACTAATTACTTCACATAATATGATAGATATCGCGGATGTTTGCAAAGATATTATCTTCTTGAAGAATGGTGAAATATCAAAAATAAATCTAAATAAAAATAACTCAAAAGAAAAGAATGCGCTATATTTAGAGGGACTTTTCTGTGATAATTAAATTTTCTTTTATTGAAACCATTAGAGCGAAGAATATAATATTTGGTTACTTATTTATAATTGTAACATTATATGCGGTTGAACTATCTTTTTGGGACACCATGACAAAATCAAATGGTTTTGTTAACTATACGCATGATGAAATAATAATTTATATATTATGGTCTGTTATTATATTTCAATTAACAAGTATTACCGGATTTCCAGAAAATTTATCGTTCCATATTGAAGATGGTAGTATAGATAGACTAATTATAATGCCAAAATCAATATTATTATATTATTCAGAGTATGCTTTGGGACAGATATTAGCTAGATTGTTTATAATGTCACCATTAATTTTGTTTATAATTATATACCAAAAGGACATTCCTAATTTTATATATCTATTTATTTCGTTATGTATAGGATTGTTTATCAACTTGTATTTAACAATGATATTGTCATGTATGGCATTCAAATTTAGAGGCTCGTACTCTTTTATAATTATTAAGGATACTTTGTCATGGGTCCTTTCAGGTGCGTTAATACCATTAGATGTGTTTGGTGATTCTTTAAAATCAATATTTAATTATATTCCATTTCAATATATTACCTATATCCCAGTTAAAATTGCAACAAATTCAATATCTATTTATTCTATATTTAATGGGTTTTTAGTCATGATGTGTTTAATGATGATTTTTAATTTCATTTGGAATTATATGTTAAAATACAATCAAGGGTATAATGGCAATGCTTAAAGTTATATTTATTGGTTTAAAAAGTGGATTGTCAGAAGCAAAAAAAAGCCCATTAAATTTTTGGTTATCCGCTTTTGTTAATTTTAGCTACTATATAGCACAAGCTTTTTTCTGGTATGCTATTCTAAATTCACAATCTTCAGGTTATATTTTATCTGATGATTTTGTTATTATATTTTTTACCACAGTGTGTTTAGTCGATAATTTTTACCTTTTTTTATTTGGTAAAGGAAGCTTATTACTGGTTAGAAAAGTCAAGTCATTAAAGTTAGAACCTCATTTAACTTTACCTATAAATACTCAATTTTTATATATCGCCACAAATATTGCATTTGAGCATTTTTTGTTATCATTCCTATCCTTAGTATTATTTTTTACTGTACACATTTACCTTGGCACTAATATTTTGTTGGCTTTTTTACATCTTATAATGGCATTAGAAGGAGTCTTAATACTTACTTCAATTACATGGATTATAAGAACAACAATATTTTGGACAGCTTCATTAATTAGTATTAAAAACTCAAATCCTTGTTTTAAAGTATTAGTGAGACCTGAACAATCTTTTCATGGTGCAGTTCGTTTTATTTTAATGTTCATACTTCCGTGTCTATTTATAACGGGCGTTCCAGCTTCAGTAGCAAGTGGAATAATGAGTATGAAATGGTTTTTTATTCAAACGCTGGTCACATTGGTTTTAATTTTTATAGCGAAATTGGTTTTTGATATTGGTGTTAAAAGGTATTCAAAATATATAACGTGAGGAAACATAATGAAATTTGGAATTATTTCAGGAAGCCACAGTTCGCTTTCTAATTCAGGTAAAGTTAGTTATTTCTTAGATTAACTTGAGATAACTAAAAAATTTACTTTTATTATGTAGTGATAACGAATTAGTGCATAAACCAGCATTGTTAATGTCAATATCCGCTGGAAATGGTGGCGCTTTTTGTATTTCTGAATTAATGTCATCTGAATATAAAAATAATAAAATCTGTTTTATACCCGAAAATTTGGTTGCGCCAGGAAAGTTTTGTCTCGGTTTTCCGTCAGCCTCAATAAAGCCGGAATAACCGGCTTTATTCTTACTGCAAACGGCTAAAGCCACTAGAATTATGCTGCCCTTACAATGTAGCTAAATGCTATGTTGCGGGGCCTATTTTCGTTAGCGGTTGGGACTTGTCTTGATGCATCAATGTCAAAATAGGTAAGATCAGTACTACTGCCGCCATTTGCTGAACGTGTATCTGCCGTAGCATATCGCGACGATGCCATGACCCCACTCACAACAGGCGTCTGGGGAGCGCCGCCCATCTGAGCATGTATAGCTTGAGTTGACCCGGTAATATTTCTGATTGCATCTCCCTGCCAAGATAAAAGCCCACGACCACTATCAACACCTCGATTATCATCCCATCCGCGGATAAATTCCCCTCTTAAATCAGGTAATCTACCGCTAGGATAAGCTTCCGCCAACTTCGGATATTGTAATTTATTAAAAGGTGAACCATTACAAACGAAATAACCGAAAGGTGGAGTGAGTAACGGCCAGGGAATAGGAGAACCCACAGGTATATTAATTTCTTCACGTAATGAATTTATTACTTCCTGAACAAGCTTTTGTGTAGCCGCCAGTGTGTCGCTATTGCCAATCACATTTGTAAGCTGAACAACCCCCTTTTGTGTTAATGAAGCATTGGGAATGTCTGTTGTAATTTTTTGTTCTATCGCTTTATTTAATTGAGCGGTAAGTTTGGCTACATTTCCATCATCCAGAACGTCATTGCCAGATCGTGTCGCGATAAAATCAGCGACGACAGATGATATGGTTGATGACTGACGTAACACCTTATTTAACAAGTGGGTGGGAACATTGTCCGGAGAAAATCCTGTATGCAACTCCTGGTTTTGTTCATATTTTTCTTGACTAATGACATTTGCATTATTACTAATAGAAAAAGCCTTAAAATCATTCTTGTGACTCATATACTTTCCTTAAATCAAATAATGTGATTTTATAATCAACATCTTGAATTACTGTAAAAATAATCTCCTGCAATTCATGCAAATCAAAGTTTAGTTCAGGAAAAAAATAACACTGTATTCTTATTACTTATAAGGTTAACCGTTTTTGTATCATTGGCAGCAATAAGTAGTTCAATATTTTGGCGTAGAAAATACACTCCCAAATTTATATTTAATATCTGGAAATTATTTTTCTTTTATTTCTTCTACCCCTTCCTACAACTTCTTCTGTTTTAAATTCCAAACTGAATCTTCTGGCATCTGGATATTAATATCTAAGTGATCATGTTCTGGAATGCCACATGGATCTCCATCTTCATAAAACATACGCTCATTTTTCTCATCTATACATTTAAGTCGCCAGTTCTGAATTCTCTGTTTTCAGCATAAAAAAATAAAGCCAGACTAACCGGCTTTATTCTTACTTCAAGCTACTCCGGCCACTAGAATTATGCTGCCCTTACAACGTAGTTAAATGCAATGTTGCGGGGCCTATTTTCATGTGATGTTCTTGCAACATTTGAATTATCAAAATAGATTACATACCCGGTACCTGCAACTAACTGATAAACGATTGTACGAGCCGGCCCTTCCGAAAACACACCGCTCGTGCTGTCATGCGGCCGCGTCATCATACCGATGTTATTACCGCCTTCAAGTGCCCCGCCTAACTTCTGCATTGTATCTATTTGCCACGAACCACACACACGACCAGGATCAATACCACGGCCATCATCCCATCCCCGAATAAACTCACCTCTTAAATCAGGTAATCTACCGTCAGGATAAGCTTCCGCCAACTTCGGATACTGTAATTTATTAAAAGATGAGCCGTTACAAGTGAGATAGCCAACAGGTGGATAAGGCAACGGCCACGGAATAGGAGAACCCGCAGGAATTTCACTGGCAACTTTAATTCGGTTATCTATCTCTTCACGGGTATAAGTATACTCACGTAATGAATTTATTTCTTGCTGAACAAGCTTTTGCGTCACTGCCAATGTATCACTATTGCCAATCACATTTGTAAGCTGAACCACACCTTTTTGTGTTAACGAAGCACTGGGAATATCTGTTGTAATTTTTTGTTCTAATGCTTTATTTAATTGGGCACTAAGTTTAGTTATATTTCCATCATCCAGAACATCATTGCCAGATTGTGCCGCGATAAAATCAGCGACGACAGATGATATGGTTGATGACTGACGTAACACCTTATTTAAAAAGTGTGTTGGAACATTATCTTGAGGAAATCCAGTCTGTAAACCCTGATTTTCTTCATATTTTTCCTGACTGACTACATTTGCATTATTACTAATAGAAAAAGCCTTAAAATCATTTTTAGGACTCATATATTTTCCTTAAATAAAATAATGTTATTTTATAATCAACATTTTGAATTATTGTAAAAATAATCCCCTGTAATTCATGCTAATGAAAGTCTAGTTCAGGAAAAAAAACAATACTGTGTTCTTATTACTTATAAGCTTAACCGTTTTTGTATCATTGGCAGCAATAAGTAGTTCAACATTATGAATTGCTCTAATGACTTTATGTGTGGGTCTTAACCTATCGTAATCCTAACCGGTTTCCCTAGCCGGTACACCTCAGAATTTAAAAAGATAAAGCCGGACTAACCGGCTTTGTTACTACCTCAGTTTATCCAACCATTCCAATATCGGAAGCGTGTAAAATATCTGTTCTGCTCAATAATACCCAATATTTTCTCCATTCAAATAAAGCAGCTTCTTATATTTCTGGCTTTCAAAGAGTATTTCTGTTCAGCTATTATGCTGCTCTCACTATGTAATTAAATGCAATATTGCGGGGACGGGTTTCATGACCGCCTGTATTGTTAGCAATTGATGTATCAGTTGCGCCACCTGTAACATCCCTACCGAGCGGATACTGGTATCCGTCTAGAGGTCCTTGATAATTAGAAAGGTATTTTCTTCTCTCATTCCCTTGTGAAAGTTGTATTCTTTTTGTGTTGTCAGTCTGTGCGCTTAAAATAATACGACCACTATCAACACCTCGACTATCATCCCAACCGCGAATAAATTCTCCGCGCAGGTCAGGTAATTTTCCTGTAGGATACGCTGCCGCTAATTGAGGGTAAGCTGTTTTATCGAATTCTGCTCCGTTACATTGCAGCCACCCGGCTGGGGGTATAACTGTCGGCCAGGGAATAGGAACACCTACAGGAATATTATTAACTGCATTAATTAGATTATTAATTTCTTCCTTGGTATATACACCTATATCCCCGGCCTCTAGATTAATGTCAGTAGACAATGTTTTCCCATTCACCTTTCGGCTATTTAGCACCCTATCATTAATATTTTCACGCAATGTATTTATTATTTCCTGGGCTAGCTTTTGAGTAACAACCAATGTATCACTATTACCCACTACATCTGCAAGTTGAACAATACCTTTCTGTGTTAATGAGGCATTTGGTACTTCCGATGTAATTTTTTGTTCTAACGCTCTGTTCAATTGAGCGGTGAGTTTAATTATATCACCATCATCTAGAATATTATCGCTAGATTGTGTAGCAATAAAATCAGCCACTACAGATGATATAATTGATGACTGACGCAAGACTTTATTTAATAAATCAATAGAAATAGTATTGGGTGGAAATCCAGTCAGTAAACCCTCATTTCCTTCGTATTTTTCTTGACTAACTATATTTGCATTATCACTAATAGAAAAAGCCTTAAAATCATTCTTGTGATTCATATACTTTCCTCATATTAAATAATGTTATTTTATAATAAACATATTGAATTATTGTAAAAATTCCCCTCCTACAATATACTCCAGTTAAAGTTTAGCTCATAAAAAAATAACGTGATGTTCTTCTTACTTAAATTACTTAAAAAACTAGCTATTCTTGTATAATTTCCAGCAATAAATAGTTAAACATTTTTAAATTTAAAATATATCTAAAAATTTATAATTTAACATTTGGAAATTATTTTCTCTTATTTTATTATAGTTACTATTAATGCCAGGCTGTGTCCCGCAATAGATTGAAATAAGATAATCATCTCCCGTAAATCATGTTATGGTGCGTTACGATCTTCCTATAGCCGCAGGATGCCGATAGATCAGAACTTTCGGGATGACAAAATGAACGGTTTGATATCACGCTGAAAATAAAAGATTATATCTGAGATATCAGACGTCTTAAATCCAGATGGGTTATCTCGCATTTGATATTAGCAGAGAATATCTTGCGACACTCTCCGCTAATTTTAAGGTGAACAGCACTGGATACTGTCCTTAATCATCTCGCCAAAACCAACCGAAATATAGTGTCGGTTTATTAGCGCTGATTTGTGAAGTTCTCTCAGCGCTTGAGAGCAAGCTTTTCAGGGCAGAAAATGAAAGTCTTACTATTCTGCGCACCGGAGTTTAATATGGACTGAACCAAGCCTTTTTATATGGTTAACTCTTAAGTCCCATTTGGGTGTAGTTACAAGAGAGGATTCTTATTCGATCCAACCTCCACTTCAATTTCTGCGTTTAAATAACTGGCGAGATTGGTGGCTGTAACTTTATAGTAGTAAATAAGGTTAGGAGGCGGTACCAGTATTTCACTTTTGCCAGGGTAGATCTCTATAGAACTATACAGAGTATAATCTCCGACTAAGGATGCCCAGTAGCTACTCACTTTAACTAGCGCTAAACTAACGTTTTTTATCGTTATATGAGGTTGATGAGCGGGAACTAATATACTGCCATTCTTATAAATATCAAGAGTCTGATTAGGGTTTATATATACTCGTGCCATTTTATTGTTTCCTTATTATTACGGTTATTTGACTGTCTACATAGCAGATGACCTTATCGGTGAAATTTAACTTAGCATTTACTCCGAGCAGTTAAATATTGAACTTTATCAGTGATGTAAAAATAATAAGATAACCTCAAAGCCATATCAGTATTAAATGATTAGTAGGAAGAATGTTTTCCGAAATACATTAAATATCAGAATTAAAATCAGTCAGATTAATTATGAGCTATACATTGGTATAATTTGGTAAATAAAATAATGATGAATATTGTCTAAATAAAATTTCAACATTGTAGATCACTTGAAAGGAGCTCAGTCCGATTTTTGCGATCTGATTAGTCGCCAAATCAAAACAAATCACTAACCAGCTGAGTAATGCTGTCATTACACCAATATCACGAAATAAACGCCGCCAGAACCCCTTGCGCCGCATGCACTTCAACCAATCATTGGATACGTTTATCATGTTTCACCATGCTTTTCGCGGGAAGCCCTTTCCTTTCAGAGGGCGTCAAAATACCAATCCCAAGAAAAAACTCATCAAAAGGTGTCATCCGGCAGGCACAAAGTATTTCAGGGCTGAAATTACTATGATAGGCGCAGTTATACCGCCCTTTATTTGCAAAGCTGATTATCAAATTAAAAGGTAATACTATGATTTATCCACTTTTTATATTTAAAACAGAAGATGGGTTCGACGGTTACTTCCCCGATGTCGAAGGCTGTTTTTTTGCTGGCAACACTTTAGAAGATGCTATCCGTGATGCAGAAAAAGCATTTGGGCAGCACATGGATGTTTTAACCGAACACGGCGGCTATGTCCCTGTCCCTAAAGACTCATCCAATTACATTGGCGATCCTCGTTTGTCTGAGGATGGAGGAGTTATTGCTCTTATCGAGTTAGATCCAGAAAAATATGAGTCAAAAGCCATCAAATTCAATTCTCCGACCCATTGATTAAAAGTCAACTGCTCTACCGACTGAGCTAACGACCCATCTGGGGGATTGATTTTGAATGAAGTTTCAAGATGGTAGGTCGTGCAGGATGACTCGGCCTACAGCCTCGCCCTTCGGGCCAGCGCTCACGCGCTGTTGTCTCGCTTCGCTCGGCTCGAACCTGCGACCCATTGATTAAAAGTCAACTGCTCTACCGACTGAGCTAAC
>NZ_JAPFCD010000057.1:0-32363 GCF_026153155.1 Photorhabdus aballayi
TAGCCATTCACTGTTATTTATCTTTTTTTCATAAAAATTTATAACTAAAAAATTAAACAGTCATTTAATTCAAAAAAAATTAAACTAAGATCCAATAGCAATAATGGTCAAAAGCTATTTACTTTGAGATAAATACTTCCATAACGATTAATTCTAAAAATTATAGAAAACACAACCATTATATTATCACACATCCTATTATAGATATTTTCATAATATTATTAATGAAAATCAATCTTATAACACCTATTCAAAATACTAAACATGAAAAATATTCACAATTAAATTGAATACTAAGTTTAATATACAGCACTCACTAAAAATATCAAATTTTAATATTTTAAACAGTTAGTTAGACTATATTTATATAATTATAAGGATATTATTCGGTACTTTTTAAACAGCTTTACTTTACGCATTTTTATGCTAATTTTAATATTAACCTATCGAATATTATTCCTTTTTTGACTGGATATATCGCATTAATACAACCAGGCATACTTCCAGAAAAGCATTACATAGGAGTTTACTAACAGAAACATTTTTTCTTGGCAACCTATACCTAATAGATTTCGAGTTGCAGCGCGGCGGCAAGTGAACGAATCCCCAGGAGCATAGATAACTATGTGACTGGGGTGAGTGAAAGCAACCAACAAAGCAGCAGCTTGAAAGATGAAGGATATATATATTTACTTACATTAACTTTAAGGAGTAAAAGAATGACAAAAGAATTAATTACAGGCGTCACGTTTTTTGAAGAGAAAAACTATCAGGGTAAATCACATGATTACCCAGAGCTCGATAAAATTATCTCTCTCCCTTCCAACCTTAACGATAAATTCCGTTCAGTAAAAATCGGTAAACTATCAAAAGTCCATGCGTGGCGCCATTATAACGATCCAGAAAGCAAATATTATGAGTGGGTAGTCGACAATCCAGATATCGATAGAGAAATTAGAGGGTTATCTAAATTCAGAATTATGCAGAAAGATACAAAACTGGTTGCACTAAGAGTTATCGATGATACTCATTCAGATACAAAATTCTCCATGACCATTAAGATATTTAATGGAGAAGAACAAGAAACGATCGACGTTAACGCCACAACAGATGATAACTATATTGTCGTTAATGAACTATTGGTACAGAAAGAGATAGTCACTTCAATTTATGTAAGAAACGTCAACACCGGAGAATATATTGGTAACGGGTCATTCTATTTTTCTTATGATGCTATTGGCATTGCAACTATTGATGAAGGACTCAATTTTCCTAAGAACTTGAAATTGGTCCATGTAGGAAATAATCGTTTTGATTTTCACATTACCAGTACTGATCCTATTGCTTAATCCGGGATTAATGTGACAATCATCACTCTCAGATAAGTTATATTCTGAAATCTAAGCTACGCCGTTGCGGTACATTTATTCAAAAACCGCAACAGCGTATCCCAGACGATCGCGGAAACTGAACCACATCACATCTGATATGGCCTCTCCACGCTCCTGGTCAATCGATAATAATCGGGCTTACTCCATCCATTCAGTATGGAAAACACCCTCTTTATCAGTACGCTGATAAGTATGAGCGCCAAAATAATCACGTTGAGCCTGAATTAAATTAGCGGGCAATACAGCAGAACGATAACTATCGTAGTAAGAAATAGCAGCGGAGAACGTGGGGGTTGGGATACCATTCTGCACCCCATACGAGACGACATCACGCAGCGCTTGCTGATATTCGTCAGCAATTTTCTTAAAGTAAGGCGCGAGCAACAGGTTAGCAATATCCGCATTCTCGTTATATGCGTCAGTAATTTTTTGCAGGAATTGAGCGCGAATAATACAACCTGCCCGGAAAATCCCGGCAATTTCACCGTAATTGAGATCCCATTGGTACTCATCAGATGCCGCTTTCAATTGCTGAAAACCCTGAGCATAAGAAACAATTTTACCCAAATAAAGCGCACGACGAACTTTCTCAATAAATTCGGCCTTATCACCTTTAAATGGTTGTGCTTTCGGCCCACTTAACACTTTAGCCGCAGCAACTCGCTGATCTTTTAGAGAAGAGATATAACGTGCAAATACCGATTCTGTGATCAACGTCACTGGAATACCTAAATCCAGAGAACTTTGGCTAGTCCACTTACCCGTGCCTTTATTTGCTGCTTCATCCAAAATCACATCAACCAAATATTGGCCTGCTTCATCTTTTTTACGGAAAATATCAGCCGTGATTTCAATCAAATAGCTGCTCAATTCGCCGTTATTCCAATCAGTGAAAATCTCAGACAGTTCTTCATTGCTCAGATTCAGAGCATTCTTCAATAAAGAATAGGCTTCAGCAATGAGCTGCATATCACCGTATTCAATGCCATTGTGAACCATTTTCACATAATGGCCGGCGCCATCTGGACCAATATAGGCCACACAAGATTCACCTTCAGCTTTAGCCGCAATCTCTTGCAGAATTGGCGCTACCAATTCATATGCCTCTTTTTGGCCGCCAGGCATGATAGATGGCCCTTTCAATGCCCCCTCTTCACCCCCAGAAACCCCAGTACCGATAAAATTAAAACCCTGAGCAGAAAGTTCCCGATTACGGCGGATAGTATCCTGAAAATAGGTATTACCCCCATCAATCAAAATATCACCTTTATCCAGATGTGGAGTCAGTGAAGCAATAGTTTTATCAGTTGCTTCTCCAGCCTTAACCATCAGCAGAATACGGCGCGGTTTTTCCAGTGAATCGACAAATTCTTCGATAGTGTAACTTGGAACTAATTTCTTCCCCGGATTTTCGGCGATCACTTCGTCAGTTTTATCACTTGAACGGTTAAATATAGACACGGAATAACCACGGCTCTCAATATTTAATGCCAGGTTACGCCCCATCACCGCCATACCGACAACACCAATCTGCTGCTTGGACATGAATAACTCCTGTCTGATGATAATTTTGCTCACCAATAATAATTAGTGCGCAATTTGTTAATGTGATCACATGTTAACTCAGGATGAGTCCTATTGGATAGTTATTGGTGCCATTGATACCGCTACACCTCATTTTTTGGAAAAAACTTCCTCATATGAAAAATCAACTATTGAAATTTGATGAGTCAATGCCCATTATTTATTATTCGGCATGAGCCGTCATATTAAAAGGTAAAAAAAACTGTATGGAATGGATCGCTGATCCGACGATATGGGCAGGACTGGTTACTCTTATCGTTCTAGAAATTGTCCTCGGAATCGACAACTTGGTCTTTATTGCCATTCTGGCAGATAAACTTCCTGAAAAACAAAGAGACAAAGCAAGAATTACAGGTCTAAGTTGTGCGTTACTGATGCGTATCGTACTGCTTTTTAGTCTTTCCTGGCTGATAACGCTAACTCATCCATTAATTACGCTTTGGGAACATCCATTTAGCGCCCGCGACCTGATTATGCTGATAGGCGGTCTTTTCTTACTGTTCAAAGCGACAATGGAGCTCAATGAACGGCTGGAAGGTAAAGATGCCCACTCAGGACAACAACGCCAAACATCTAAATTTTGGACAGTTGTCGTTCAGATAATTGTCCTTGATGCTGTATTTTCACTGGATTCAGTGGTTACTGCTGTTGGTATGGTAGACAACATCGGTATCATGATCGCGGCAGTCACCATTGCGATGTTCCTGATGATCCTGGCAAGTAAACCGTTGACCACTTTCGTCAATGCTCATCCGACTATCGTTATTCTCTGTCTGAGCTTCTTGTTGATGATCGGTTTCAGTCTGGTAGCCGAAGGTTTTGGTTATCACATCCCTAAAGGTTACTTGTACGCCGCTATCGGCTTCTCCATTATAATTGAATCCTTAAACCAATTTGCTCAGTTTAACCGCCGCAGATTTCTTACTGCTTCCCGTTCACTACGTGAAAGGACAGCGGAAGCCGTTTTACGTATCCTTAGTGGTAAGCATGAAAATGCAGAATTAGACAATCATACATCTAATCTGATTTCCGATAATCAGGAAGTGTTTGATCCACAAGAGCGTCAAATGATTGCCAGGGTTCTGGGCATGGCGCAACGCAACGTCAACAGTATTATGACCTCCCGCCACGACGTGGAGTACCTTGATATTCATGCGCCAACCGAAAATCTGACGCAAATACTGAGTAAAAGTCCTCATACACGCATTGTGGTAACAGACGAAAATATCAGTGACGAACCATTAGGTGTTGTTCATGTTATTGATTTATTGAATCAACAACTCAACCAACAGCCTTTTGATTTACACTCGCTGATAAAACAACCGCTGATTTTCCCTGAACAGCTTTCATTACTTCAAGCATTGGAGCAGTTCCGCCAGGCACAAACTCACTTCGCATTTGTTGTCGATGAATTTGGTTCTGTGGAAGGTGTGGTGACTTTAACCGACGTAATGGAAACTATCGCGGGTAATTTGCCGGTAGATGGCGAAGAAACTGATGCCCGCCATGATATTCAAGCGACTGAAAATGGTGGTTGGATCGCCAATGGTTATATGCCGCTGGATGATTTGATCCTTTATGTCCCTTTGCAATTGGATGAAAAGCGTGAGTATCAAACCTTGGCAGGTTTGTTGATGGAACATTCACAACATATTCCACAACAGGGTGAGCAATTACAGATTGATAATTATCTGTTTGAACCGCTGGAAGTGACCAGTCACCGAATTAATAAGGTAAAAATTACTCCTCTGACGTCAGAGGAAGAAAATAAAGAATAGTTCAGTGTTATTAATCGCTAATCATATTTGCCATCACTAAGTTTTTCCTCTGAAACACAAGAAAGCCCGGTCAGTTTAAACTGTACCGGGATTTTTTTGTCCTTTTTATCAATACTATATGTGGGACTCTAAGCAGATACTGTTAATGATTTATCTAACAATATGAAATAACTTTGTATTCAGAACAAAAAAGCCATAGCTTTTCAATTCAATAAACTTCATATAAACTTGCCAATCGATAATACTATTCATCAATTCAAAAGGATATTATATGAATATAACTCTCGCTGATGTGGATAAAGGCAATTATGAAGATGTCTGTGATCTAACAGTAACCGATGACCAATGTGAATATGTCGCAAATAACATGTGGTCACTGGTTGAATCAAAATTCAATCCCTCATACCAAACACGTGCAATTTGTTTAGACAGCAAACCTGTCGGTTTTTTTATGTGGGTACCTGAAACAGATCAAAAGACATCAATTTGGCGATTTATGGTGGATCAACAATATCAGAACAAAGGTATCGGACGCCAAGCAATGCTGCTAGCCCTTAATGAAATTAGGCAAACAAATGAATTAAAAGAAATAGAAATCTGTTATAAGCCAAGCAATACTGTGGCAAGAAACTTTTACGCCAGTTTTGGTTTTGTTGAAGTCGGCATAAGTGAAGAAAATGAAGAGATGTTAGCAATTATTAAGATTTAACTCACAATCGTAAATCCACTTTTGTACTGAAATTAATTGCTCCGGCAACTATGCTTAGACAACTATACCCTTCATCTTTCAAGCTGCTGCTTTGTTGGCTGCTTTCACTCACCCCAGTCACATAGTTATCTATGCTCCTGGGGATTCGCTCACTTGCCGCCGCGCTGCAACTCGAAATCTATTAGGTATATAAGCATTCATTTAAGCATCTGATTAAGCATAATAGTAACTGCCAGAATTGAGCGGTCAAATCAGGCATGAGTTAATACAGCTAATTACTGCTACGTTCAACCCAATCGTTAATAGCTCGTTTTACCTTGTCCTCTAACTCATTATGTAGCAATTGCTCAATATCCAAGTTGTATTGCAGATTATTCCAATTACCGTAAACCCGTAGTGGTACTTTCATTTTTCGCAGACGGCTAACCAATTCATTATCCTTGCCCCATCCTTGTGTTATCTGTACTTTTAAAGCGACATCAACATTTTGTTTAAGTAGATTAGCCTTACCCTGCCCATCAATATTCAGAAAATCGGATACCGCATGAAGTCGGCTGATTTTTATATCGCCTCGATTCAGTACCGCTTTAACATCAAGCTTTTTGGCACGGGTAAAGTTATCCATATTATCAGAGATATTCACTTTATCCGTTGCACGAGCAACGGATTGCTGGATTAATTGGGGGATATTTAATCCATACATTTTGGCATTAACTAAACTGAAATTAAGATCACCCTGCCAAATATGCGAAATAGCATAACCATCATATCCTTTACCAGAAAGATCCCCATTCAGATCGAATTTACCACTAAATGCCGGTGGTAAAGAAAACGCTTTGAGTACCGGCTCCAGTTCTATATTCCGCAGTAAAGGTTTTGCATGTAATTTCAATTGACTACCTGTCGCATCTAAAACAACCGGAATAGAGAAATCACCTCCAAATAATTTGCCATTCAGAGTAGAAATTTCAGCAATACCACTATTACTTGTCGCTTTCAATATCAGATTATCGATCTCCATTCCTCGATAAACAAATTTATCCGCATTAATAGTCACATTAGCATTAAAATCATTTAGAAATGCAGCGTTATAATCAGGCTGAGCAGGGCTTGAAACGGCGATCACAGGTTTAGCTGAACTATTCTCCATCCGGTAATAACGCTTA
Source organism: Photorhabdus aballayi (assembly GCF_026153155.1). NCBI lineage: Bacteria > Pseudomonadati > Pseudomonadota > Gammaproteobacteria > Enterobacterales > Morganellaceae > Photorhabdus > Photorhabdus aballayi. Next base: position 6,629 of record NZ_JAPFCD010000057.1, read on the forward strand.
ACCTCTGAGCCTTCTTTAGAAAGCAAGTCCCATCCCATCAGATTATCTAAATTCAGTTTTTGGGAAGATAAATCTATTTGATAATCCGCGTGAGCCCCCAACATTGCTTTTATACTGCCGTGCAGTTCACTCTCATTAGCCGTGAAACTTAGTGTCTGTAAAGAAATTATTTGCGGTCCATCTGCCGTCTCTTTTTGATAAACAGCATGTACTTTTCCTGAACCACTAATTCCTCCCGTAGGGATACCTGCGCCCTGGAGTTGATAATCAAAAGAGTCAATATTGCCAGCAACACGATAGGGATAATCAGTAATATCGACATCAGCGCTAAGATTAAAAGCCAAGTCTTGCTGATTCTTACTAACTTTGCTACTTAACTCCACGCCGATATGGTTTTGGTTATCCCGCGCCATAAGCAGATTAATATCGCGGACATTTAACTGATCATGCTCACCACGCTGCCAAATGAGCAAACTATCTGCGACTTTAATTCTGGCGATATCAAGCTTCCAACCCTCATCCTTCGCAACAGGATTGGCTGTACTCCCTGTTGGCGCAATAGGAGTATTCTCTTTTTTCTGAGGCTGACTCTCCGGGGTGACTCTCAATATCGCCCCTTTCAACATCACCTCTTTAACGGCAAGCTGATGAGAAAGAAGCGGCCACAACTCCACATCAAGACGCATATTTTCCGCCGTCACTGTTGGCTGCGCCGCTCCTGGCGCCGTTAATGACATACGCCCGGAAATGATGCTCAGTTTTGGCCAGACATGCCAGCGCATACCATCTTGCAGGACGAGTTGGTAGCCGCTCTTCTTTTGCACCTGCTTGACCATATAAGCACGAAAGTCATTCGGATTTACTAACATGACTAATGCTGCCAGACCGGTAATAATTACAACCAGCAAAATAATCAGTGTCGTCAGTAATCTCTTCATGACTTCCTCAGCTTTTTTTGTCAAAAACAGTCAATGCAACTCAATAGCCGATAAAAATATTAATCTTCATCAATACGACTACCCACCGCACCCTGTTGGTTTTTATATTTCGCATCTTGACGACGGTTATATGGACGGTCAGCGGAACCAGACAACGGCTCAAAACTCAAAGCGCCAATAACCATACCCGGACGTAACGCCAGAGGCAATTTACCGGAGTTATAGAATTCGAGAACAATCTGACCATGCCAACCCGGATCAATCCGGTGTGCTGTCACGTGTACCATCAACCCAAGACGAGCAAGAGAAGAACGACCATCAAGCCAGCCCACCAAATCATCAGGCAATGTGACGGATTCCAGCGTAACAGCCAGTGCTAACTCGCCAGGATGGAGGAAAAAAACCTCATCGTCAGACAGGATAATTTCATCACTCATTACGCGATCAAGCGCAGCGCTGACCTCATCTTTCGGACCGCTCAAATCAATATATGCCGCAGTATGACCACAGAAAACACGAAACTGATTCCCAAGGCGCACATCAGCAGTTGCCCCGTTAATGCGTTCAATCGGCGGACGTGGAGCAATGACCAATTTACCTTCATCAAGCCATTTAATAATGTCGCGGTCACAGAGTCGCATTATTTCCTCTCAAATACGATGATGCTTATCAATGTCTGACAAGCAAAGTTTTATTATTCGCAGAACTGACCAATTTTGGCTTTCAATATATCAATCGCTACCCGGTTTTTACCTCCGCGCGGCACAATAATATCTGCATATTGCTTTGATGGTTCAATAAATTGCAGGAACATTGGGCGCACAGTTTTATGATATTGCTCAATAACCGAATCCAGAGAGCGTCCCCGTTCATGTACATCCCGTTTAATACGACGCATAAGGCAAATATCCAGTGGCGTATCAACAAAAATAGAGAAATCCATCTCCTGACGCAAGCGCTTATCAGTCAATAACAGAATACCCTCCAGAATAATAACCCTTTTCGGTGCAAAATGAATCGCTTCTGGTTTACGAGTATGAGCAACATAATCGTATTGCGGTAATTCAATTGATTCACCCATTTTCAGCGCTTGCAGGTGAGAAAACAGCAGATTGTGATCCATTGAGCTTGGATGGTCATAATTAGTCTTATAACGCTCTTCCATTGATAGATTGCTCTGATCTTTATAATAGCAATCCTCTGGTATAATACCGATATTGTGATCACCAACCTGAGCGCGTAATTCACGATAAAGTGTATTAGCAATGAGACTTTTACCTGAGGCAGATGCACCGGAAATTCCTACAATTGTGCACTGATATGCTTCGTCAGCCATAATAGCGATAACCTGATTCTAGAAAAAAATGGGAACAAAGCACTTATGAGCGCTAAGTTTGGCGAGATTATAGGGAGTTAATGGTATCTGTTCCAGTGCAAACAAGATAAGTCTCATTTTTTTCGAGGCGTTTCGCATAAAAACCATGTAACCAAGGAAATCGTAACGAGGGAAATCGGGCAAACATACTTTTCACCATGCAAAATTTCTCCATACAAAATCTCTCCATACAAAAAGCGGGCAATGAAAGCATCCATCACCCGTTATCATCAATCAAATACCCGTATTAAACAGCACGGAACGAAATTTCTGTCGGTATCTTCTCGCCTTGCCAATACATCTGTGCTGAAATATTTGCTGCAATTTCGCGATAGATATCCGTAAATTCACTATCGGGATTACTGATAACCGTTGGCTGACCACGATCAAGATCTTCACGCAGTGAAATATGCAAAGGGATTTGTCCCAATAATTTACAGTGATATTTAGCAGCTAATGTTTCTGCTCCACCCGTACCAAAAATAGGTTCCTGGCGACCACAGTTGCTGCAAATATGTACACTCATATTTTCAACAATACCCAGTACCGGTACCTTCACTTTCTGGAACATAACGATGCCTTTCATTGCATCAATTAAGGCAATATCCTGAGGCGTTGTTACCACCAGCGCCCCCGTTACCGGGATGTTTTGCGATAAAGTGAGCTGAATATCACCGGTTCCTGGCGGCATATCGATAACCAGATAATCAAGATCCGGCCATAATGTATCCTGTAGCATCTGCATCAATGCTTTACTAGCCATCGGACCACGCCACACCATTGCATTATCATCCGTTACTAAATAACCAATAGAGTTAGTGGCAAGACCATGCGTCATAATCGGCGCCATATGCTGCCCGTCTGGGGAAGTTGGACGCTCTTTGGTGGTTCCCAACATACTCGGAACAGAAGGACCGTAGATATCTGCATCCAGAATACCGACTTTTGCCCCCTCCTGAGCCAATGCCAGCGCCAGGTTTACGGCTGTGCTGGATTTACCCACCCCGCCTTTACCTGAGCTGACAGCCAAAATATTACGGACGCCATTAATGCCCGGCAAATCATTAGCGCGACGTAATGTGCTGATATCATGGATTAATTTCCATGCCACCGATTTTGCGCCGGTTACCGCCCGTAATTTTTCCGTTGTCGCTTCTTTCAATGCTTCAAACCCACGCTTCCAGACAAACGGCATGAGCAATTCAATATGCAAGACGCCGTCAAGCATCGTACAGTGATGTAAAGCCTTCAACGTTATCAAATCACGTTCTAGCGTCGGATGGGTAAAAGCAGCAAGTATTTTTGTTACCTGAGATTTCAGCAGGTCAGGATTGGTCTGCTCGGGGGATTGTGAGTTCATCCCGGCTCCTTTGATGATTATCAATTAGCGAAAAACCATATTGCCATAATAACAGAACCCAATGCGTTCAGATAAGATTAGCGACAAAAACCCACTTCCCGTTCACTGATTCAGTTTTTATCCAACAAAACTCACGTAAGATTAAACCTTACCCTAGCGACAATTTTTTTGATCGGTTAACATCAAACTCCCTTTTTCACTTATTGGAAGTCAGATCCTTATTATGTCTCAAGTCGCAAAAAAATTATTGGTGACGTGCGCGTTGCCATATGCTAACGGTCCAATCCATCTCGGTCACATGCTGGAGCATATCCAGGCAGATATTTGGGTCCGTTTTCAGCGAATGCGCGGCAAAGAGGTTCACTTTATCTGTGCCGATGACGCTCATGGAACACCAATCATGCTGAAAGCTCAGCAAATGGGTATTGCTCCTGAAGAGATGATCGCAACGGTGAACCAAGAGCATCATCAGGATTTTACTGGCTTTTCAGTTAGCTATGATAACTATCACTCCACGCATAGCGAAGAAAACCAAGCGCTCTCAACTAAAATCTACCTCGAACTGAAGAAAAACGGCCATATTAAGAGTCGTACTATCTCTCAGTTATACGATCCTGAGAAAAATATGTTTCTGCCGGATCGCTTTGTCAAAGGTAGCTGCCCGAAATGTAAGGCAGAAGACCAATATGGCGATAACTGTGAAGTTTGCGGTTCAACCTACAGCCCAACTGAACTGATCAACCCACGTTCTGCTGTCTCCGGCGCGACGCCAGAAATGCGTGAAACAGAACACTTCTTCTTCGATCTGCCCGCATTCAGCAACATGTTGCAAGCCTGGACCCGCTCCGGCGCATTACAGGAACAAGTTGCTAACAAAATGCAGGAATGGTTTGAATCCGGTTTACAACAGTGGGATATCACCCGTGATGCCCCCTATTTCGGTTTTGAAATTCCTGATGCGCCGGGCAAATATTTCTATGTCTGGCTGGATGCTCCCATTGGCTATATGGGCTCTTTCCAAAACCTGTGTGACAAACGCGGAAATCTGAGCTTTGATGAGTTCTGGGCAAAAGATTCCACCACCGATCTGTATCACTTTATCGGTAAAGACATTGTTTATTTCCACAGCCTGTTCTGGCCGGCTATGTTGGAAGGCAGCGGTTACCGTAAGCCAACCAATGTGTTTGTTCACGGCTATGTCACCGTCAACGGTGCGAAGATGTCCAAATCCCGCGGTACTTTTATTAAAGCCAGCACTTACTTGGATCATCTGGATGCAGACTGTTTGCGTTATTACTATGCAGCCAAACTCTCTGCTCGCATTGATGATATCGATCTGAATCTGGAAGATTTTGTTCAGCGTGTTAACAGCGATATCGTTAATAAAGTTGTTAACCTAGCCTCCCGTAATGCAGGCTTCATTAATAAACGCTTTAACGGCAAGCTGGCGGATAAACTGGCTGATCCGGCGCTTTACCAACAGTTTATTGATGGAGCAAAGGTGATTGCAGAAGAGTTTAATAACCGCGAATTCAGTAAAGCAATCCGTGAAGTCATGGCACTGGCTGATTTGGCAAACCGTTATGTGGATGAGCAAGCGCCTTGGGTTGTAGCAAAAGAAGAAGGCCGTGATGCAGATCTTCAAGCTATCTGTTCAATGGGCATCAACCTGTTCCGCGTTTTGATGACTTTCCTGAAACCCGTTTTGCCAAGTCTGGCAGAACGCGCAGAAGCTTTCTTAAATACAGAACTTACCTGGCATGGTATTGAACAACCGCTGTTGGATCATCAAATTTCTGCCTTTAAGGCCCTGTTCAATCGCATTGATATGGATAAAGTGGACGCGATGGTTGCAGCATCTAAAGAGAGCATCAACACACCACAAAAAGTCAGCGGTCCACTGGCGGAAGATCCGATTCAGGACACTATCACCTTCGATGATTTTGCCAAAGTTGATATGCGCGTTGCCCTTATTAAACAGGCGGATTTTGTCGAAGGCTCAGATAAGTTGCTGAAACTGATGTTGGATCTTGGCGGCGAAACCCGCCAGGTATTTTCTGGTATCCGCTCCAGTTATCCTGATCCAAAAGCGCTGGAAGGCCGTTTAACTATTATGGTCGCTAACCTGGCGCCACGCAAAATGCGCTTTGGTATTTCGGAAGGGATGGTTATGGCAGCCGGACCCGGTGGAAAAGATATCTTCTTACTCAGCCCAGACAGCGGCGCACAACCCGGTATGCAAGTGAAATAATAGCCAATTTATTTCACTAATATCTTTACCTACGGGGATCAGCAATGATCCCCGTTTTTTTAATGTGAGCTTTGACATCCTTGTATCTTGGATTTACCCAGAGCATCACTTTCAACATGCCAGCGAGCAAGGCGTGAAAGCTGCCAGTAAATTAGAGTCTTCATTTCAAAATACTTGCTGCTTATCAGTAGGGACTATTACTGAGGCGACTGGTATCCCGCTTGTGCCTTAAGAATCGGTTTTCTGGGCAAACTTTTTCGTTAATTGTCGAACAAGAGCCGATAGAAGATAGACCTGCACTTGGATTTTTTAGCTGTTTTGTGTTGAACAAATCAACTACCGTACCTTAGTTTCGATCCTCTTTTATTGGTTAATTATATGTGACATGGAAAATTTCCATCTCCAGTATCCACTTTGGATTTTCTTCAATAGAAAGTAAAGTTCAAAGTAGTTAATAAAATTATCACTAGTTATAGTGAGATAATTCAGTTAAATTATCATCGAATTTAGAATGGAATTGAAGTAAATCAATGTGTAGGAAAATTATTAGGAGGTTAGTATGGCCATACCGGCATATATATGGTGCAAGATGATGGTGGTGCAGATATTAAGGGATCTGTCGATGTACAAAATCGCGAGGGTAGCATTGAAATCCTAAGTTTTAACCATAGTCTATATATTCCCACTGATAGTAGTACAGGAAAACTAACGGGCACCAGAGTACATGGTTCAATGAGTTTCGAAAAAGAATTTGATCGGGCATCTCCATACCTATATAAAGCTGTTGCCACTGGACAGACATTACAATCTGCCAATATCAAGTGGTACAGGATAAATGATGCAGGTCAGGAAGAGGAATATTTCCATATCCTTATGAGCGGGGTGAAAATTGTTTCAATTTCCACAGTAATGCATAATATAAAAGATCCATCTTATCAACATTTTAATCATCTAGAATCCGTTGAAATCAGATACGAGAAAATTACGTGGAAATACCTTGATGGTAATATCATTTACTCTGATTCATGGAAAGAGCGCTAAGAAATAACACTGGAATATCCGGCATTTTATCGAAGTCTATTAAAAATCCGACTGGCGATTTTGTGTATAACTAGAGCTATTATTAAAAGTATAAAGATGTCTATAAAAAATTCAACCCAGCTATCCTCGCAATTTCCCCCTAACCAACCCAAATTTATACTGCTCAGTAAACGTTCTACCATACGGTACACCTGATAAACAGCCAAGTTTAATGGAGTAATGAGCCGGAACGCTAGCAGTGCGATCAACAGGCATAGTAAATAACCCAATAAGCTAAGAAACTTTACACGCACCAAAATTTGTATTCCCCATAACATCAACTCTACCGTATGCCATCAATGAGCTGCCGGGTACTTTAAACTTATGGGTACGGAGCAGAGCGTTTCGCACGATATTAAAGTCAGAAACACGATAAAAGGTGATACATCCCCAAGACTCGCCGCTACCATTCGGACGCAATGGATGAAGACGAAATGCACCGCGTCGAACACCGTTCACGAATATATAATCATTCATTGTCTGAAAACTATATATACCCGTTATCTTTTAAGTTGCCTCTTTGTTGGCTGCACTCACTCACCCCGGTCACATAGTTCTCTATGCTCCCGGGGATTCGCTCCCTTGCCGTCGCGATGCATCTTGAAATCTATAGGGTATAACCCAAACCATTGAGAATGATTAGTACCATGAATCATATCAAGAGCTGTGCCTCTGACTTGGTTCGCTATGCTACCAACCGGACGATCAACAATCCAATACTGACCTGGAGGAATTGCTGATTTCTCAATGTAAGAACATTCAGACTTGTTGACGTATGGATCTTGACCAGAGAAAACGTCAAATATACCAACGCCATAACAATGAAATTTAGCCTTTCGTCCATTATCGGACAGGTCGTTATAATTCATCCTACAAATTTGCATGGTTATTCCCATATAATATATCTGCGAGTTGTATTCCAACCTGCAATTGATTAAATTACTATTTTTTCCATAGCGTATGTTTTCGTATGGTTGGACTTCAACGCTATCATAAAGTTCACTTTTTTCTAGAAAACCTCGTATTAAATCAAACCACACATTACCAATCTTGCTAATCATTTTATCGGGGCTGTAATCCAGAACCGCCGAAATTTCTGTCATCCTTTCGAAGGAAAGGATGGCACATTCTCAAGGTTAATTGTATGATGAATACTTCACCAGAATTAGGGATTTTGTTATGTCGTTTCGTGAAGTACTGATTATTGGTTGGCAGTACCTACGAGCATTTGTTCTGATTTATTTGTGTTTGATGACAGGTAATGCCATTTCTTCCCTATTACCCATCATCATTCCCGGCAGTATTATCGGCATGTTGATCTTGTTCGTTTTATTATCTTTCCAACTCATTCCTGTTCATTGGGCAAAACCAGGTTGTAGTTTGTTACTAAAAAATATGACTTTATTGTTTCTGCCTATCGGTGTGGGCGTGATCAATTATTACGATCAACTCAGCCAACAGATAATTCCAATTGTTTTTTCATGCCTGATCAGTACCGTAGTTGTTATGATTATCGTTGCTTACAGTTCCCACTATGTTCATCGTGAACGTCCAATTATGAGTTCCGCCTCAGAAATTAAGAGTGAACAACAGAAACAAGAGAAATAAAAATGTTAAGTCATATTTGGTGGTCACTGCCATTAACATTGATTGTATTCTACACCGCAAGAAAACTTTCATTACGATTCAAAATTCCCGTACTGAACCCCTTATTGGTTTCTATCGCCATCATTATTCCAATATTATTAATCACCCACACGCCTTATGAACACTATTTTGCCGGCAGCCGAATGCTAAATGATCTACTCCAACCCGCAGTGGTTGCGCTAGCATTTCCTTTATATGAGCAGCTACATCAGATCCGAGCCCAATGGAAGTCCATTATCAGCATCTGTTTTATCGGCAGTATTGTCGCTATGGTGACAGGCGCTGCTATTGCCTTATGGATGGGCGCAACGCCTGAAATGGCCGCTTCGATATTACCTAAATCCGTCACAACACCAATAGCAATGGCAGTAGCAGATGCTATTGGCGGTATTCCTGCAATCAGTGCTGCTTGCGTCATTTTTGTCGGCATTTTCGGGGCAATATTTGGTCACAACCTGTTCGATCTGTTACAGGTAAAAACTAAAGCATCCCGCGGCCTGGCAATGGGAACGGCATCACATGCTTTAGGTACTGCCCGCTGTGCGGAGGTCAATTTTGTTGAAGGCGCATACAGCTCATTGGCATTGATGACCTGCGGTATCATTACTTCACTAACAGCCCCCTTTGTATTCCCGGTGCTGCTATACCTATTTAGCTAGTTTATCTTTAGGAAATTTGATAATAATCGCTTAATTACCAACTTCAATTACATAAGTCTCATCCATCCATATGACATTTATCACATTACAAATCTAATCAGACAACTTAGAATGATCTTAAGTTAATTCGGAGATCACGCTATGCAAGCTCGTTTTCACCCTATCTGGGTACAATTACCCTCTAAACTACAGGATGCTCTCTTACCTTACGCAGGAAACAACGACTTTCCTGCCATGCTTACTGCTGAGCAAGCTGAATCTATTAAGAAAACCTGTGGTTTTGATGATAACACCCTAGCTGTCGCCCTGTTGCCACTCGCAGCGGCATGTTCCCTAACACCAATATCCCATTTTAATGTTGGCGCCATTGCCCGCGGTGAAAGCGGAAACCTCTATTTTGGCGCGAATATGGAATTTGCGGGCGTGCCGCTACAGCAAACGATTCATGCAGAACAGTGTGCGATTACTCACGCTTGGTTATTGGGCGAGAAAAGACTGGCATCTGTTACTGTGAACTACTCTCCGTGCGGGCACTGCCGTCAATTTATGAATGAACTTAATAGTGGCGCCCAATTAGAGATTCACCTGCCAAAGCAGGTACATTCAACATTAGGTCATTATCTGCCAGATTCTTTTGGCCCAAACGATCTGGGCATCAAGACTTTGTTGATGGACCCGGTCAATCATGGTTATAAACTAGAAACCACGGATAAATTAGTACTGACTGCGCTAGATGCAGCAAACCAGAGCTATGCTCCATACAGTAATTCCTACAGTGGTACCGCGCTTTTGGGAAAAGATGGAAAAATTTATCCTGGGCGTTATGCAGAAAATGCCGCATTTAACCCAAGCTTACCGCCATTACAAGCAGCGCTGATTCTGATGAACATTTCTGGTGGTGATTGCCTGGCTATCGACAGAGCCGTGTTGGTTGAGGGAAAACACTGTGATTTATCCCAACGGAGTGCGACTCAATCCATACTTGCCGCACTCGGTTGCAGCAAATTTGATTACTACACTTTCTGAATTTAGCGGAAAACCTTCTATGCAGATAGAGGGTTTTCCGCTATAAAAAACAATTACCGTAACATTTTATTAGCCAAATCTGGATGTTATCTCTCATTTTAGCTCATAATACCTCTAATTAAGTAACATTTACTGTACATATTTTTCCTATCTCTTAGGATCTAAGCTAACCTTGTTTATCCATTTAGTTCAAAGAGTAAGATTCATGGAACTGGAACACGAAAGTAAACGTCCATTATATATTCCCTATGCTGGCCCAATTCTGTTGGAATTCCCCCTGCTGAATAAAGGCAGCGCTTTTACTGAAGAAGAACGCAGCAACTTTAATCTTTACGGTTTATTACCGGAAGCGGTCGAAACCATCGAAGAACAAGCTGAACGTGCTTATCGACAGTATCTTGATTTTAAAAATGACGCAGATAAGCACATTTATCTGCGAAATATTCAGGACACTAACGAAACCCTGTTCTATCGCCTGCTGGATGCACATTTGAACGAAATGATGCCAATCATCTACACCCCAACCGTTGGTGAAGCTTGTGAGCACTTTTCCGATATTTACCGTCGCGCCCGCGGCCTGTTCATCTCATATCCCAACAAAGCCCATATTGATGACATGCTGCAAAATGCAACCAAGCAAAATGTCAAAGTCATCGTGGTTACCGATGGCGAACGTATCCTTGGTTTAGGCGACCAAGGCATTGGCGGTATGGGTATTCCTATCGGTAAGCTCTCCTTGTATACCTCCTGCGGTGGTATTAGCCCAGCTTATACACTGCCAGTTGTCCTGGATGTCGGCACCAATAACCCACAGCGCCTGAATGATCCGTTATATATGGGCTGGCGTCATCCGCGCATCACCGGTGAAGAGTATGATGAATTCGTAGATGAATTTATTCAGGCTGTTAAACGCCGTTGGCCGAATGTGCTGCTGCAATTTGAAGATTTTGCCCAAAAAAATGCCATGCCTCTGCTTGATCGCTATCGCCATGAGGTTTGCTGCTTTAATGATGATATTCAGGGAACCGCCGCCGTTACATTAGGGAGCTTAATTGCCGCTAGCCACGCGGCTGGCCGTCAATTGAAAGATCAAACAGTTACCTTCCTTGGCGCGGGTTCCGCCGGTTGCGGCATTGCAGAACAGATCGTCGCCCAGATGAAATCCGAAGGTTTAAGCGAAGAACAGGCTCGTGCCCGTATTTTCATGGTTGACCGGTTCGGTTTATTGACAGACAAACTGCCAAATCTGTTGGATTTCCAGAATAAGCTGGTACAGAAAAGCGACTCATTGACTCAATGGGATGTAAACAGCGATGCCATCTCGTTGCTCGATGTTGTCCGTAATGCTAAACCGACGGTATTGATTGGTGTTTCAGGTCAGTCAGGTTTGTTTACAGAAGAGATCATCCGTGAGATGCATAAACACTGTGAACGTCCAATCGTCATGCCGTTATCGAATCCAACTTCTCGCGTTGAAGCCCGTCCAGAAGATATCATCAACTGGACAGATGGCGCCGCTCTGGTGGCGACAGGTAGCCCATTTAATCCGGTAAAATACAAAGATCAGGAATATCCGATTGCTCAATGTAACAACGCCTATATCTTCCCTGGGATTGGTCTGGGTGTCATTGCGTCAGGGGCCAAACTGGTTACTGACGGTATGTTAATGGCAGCAAGTCGAACACTGGCGGATTGTTCCCCCTTAGCCCAACAGGGACAAGGCCCGTTACTGCCGCTTATTGATGATATTCAGGACGTATCACGCAAAATTGCTAAACAAGTCGCCAAAGAGGCACAAATACAGGGCGTTGCCACTGTTACCTCAGATGGCGCACTGGATGAAGCGATTGAACGCAACTTCTGGAAACCTGAATATCGCGTGTATAAACGCACTTCATTCTGATTTTTATCGCTAAAAATACCTAAAAAGCTTGTTAGTTTACTTTTACTAACAAGCTTTTTCTCAGAGAGAAAACTTGCTTAGAAATTTCAGGTAAAGTAGCCTTTAACAAATTCAGTCATTAATGTGTATAAAAAGGCAAAAGCATGTGGAAGCGCCTGATAACTAGTCTGTTATTCATCACAGGGATGCTGATACTGACAGCTATTGCACTTGACCGCTGGATTAGCTGGAAAACAGCCCCTTATGTCTTTGATGATCTCAAACAACTTCCTGAACGTGAAGTAGGTATAGTACTTGGTACTGCCAAATATTACCTCTCTGGCGCCCCAAATCAGTACTATATGTACCGTATTCAGGGAGCTATTAATGCCTATAACAGCGACAAAATTAAATACTTATTATTGAGCGGCGACAATGCTCAACAAAGTTATAACGAACCGGTCACCATGCGCAGAGATTTAGTCAAAGCGGGTATTCCTACCGCGAATATCGTACTGGATTTTGCGGGTTTCAGAACGCTTGATTCGATAGTCAGAACTCGGAAGGTTTTTAACACTAACGACTTCACCATTATCACTCAACGATTTCATTGTGAACGAGCCCTATTTATCGCTATGCATATGGGAATTACCGCTCAATGTTATGCAGTTTCGACACCTAAAAATATGATTACCGTTCGATTACGCGAAATCATTGCCCGCCTTGGCGCTCTGACTGATCTCTATATTCTGAAACGTGAACCTCGTTTCTTAGGCCCGTTGATCCCTATTCCTACTCCGTATAAGGTACCGAAAGGCATGACTGATTACCCCGCCGTAACCCCAGAAGAATTGCAGGAAATAGATATACCCTATGGATTTCAAGATGCATCGCGACGGCAAGGGAGCGAATCCCCGGGAGCATAGAGAACTATGTGGCCGGGGTGAGTGAGTGCAGCCAACAAAGAGGCAACTTGAAAGATGACGGGTATAAAACCCCGTTTAAGCGGGCCGGGCCAATACCGCAGTAATTTTACGCCACCACTGTTCGACTGGCCCTTGCGGGTAACGGCGCAACCACCAGCATGAAAAGAGAATATTCATCGCCCAAATAGGAAGGATAAATGCAAGTAATTCCAAACGGTTAAATTGACCAAAAAAACCAAGATGATAAAACAGCAAGGTGCAGATTAAGGTTTGCAGCAAGTAATTACTCATCGCCATCCGTCCAACCTGACTAAGCCAGTAATTAATGCGCCAACATGAAATGACCGGCCAAAAACCATATATCAAAGCCATATACCCCAGAGCCTGAAACGGCGTTACCAACTCAGCAAGGATATAACCGACAATACCTGACCAAAAGTAATCCCAATTATGGATAGATTGGAACACGACAGAGAATGTCTGAACAGCCACACTGAGTGGTATCAGCAATAGCGCCGCATTTCGATAATGGTTCACTGAAAACTCACCTTTTAGCCAACCATTACGCACTAATCCCGCACCACATAACATAATACCGATAAGCTGCCAGCCATACTGTACAAACAGCATGACCATCATCAATATGACCTGATTAAAACGCTCTTTTACTGCTAACCATCCACCAGATGTTTTCCAATATGTTTCGTATAACGTATGGAATTCCGTCGTCTGCCAAGAAATATCATTAGATTCGCCGCGGGAAAGAAAGCCAAGAATAAACAATAGCGCTAATCCGATCAGGTAAAAAATAGCACCTTGCATAAATAACCTGCTGCTGGCGCTATTTTGGCTAATCAATTGAAAGCTGAAAAAACCGGCCAAACTATAAGAGAGTAAAATATCGCCATCCCAGAATAGGATGCCATGCCCTATTCCAATGAGAGCAAGTATAGTTAATCGTGGGTAATTCCAGATTTTGCCCCTTGGTAATAGTAGCTCCAAGGTCGCTCCAAATAAGAAGGCCAGAATACACAGGAACTTTCCCTGAACAAAGACGCTAAGTACAGACCAGACAATCAAATCAGTTAAAGAAGCAGAGCCATTATATGCCGGATTCAAATAAGCGGCGGATGGCAAAGCAAAACCGGAGATATTGAGTAACAATATCCCCAGTATTGCCAGACCACGAAGACTATCCAGTGAGTCAATTCTCTGGCAGGCCATTCTTATATCCCGATGTAAAAATTACACATGGCGAGTCGCGCGTAAAAACTCTTGACGGGTATTTTGACTAGATTTAAACAACCCACCCAGGGAAGTTGTTGTCGTGGTGCTGGTTGCATCACGGATACCCCGTGCCTTCACGCAGTAATGAACCGCATCAATTGATACAGCAACATTATTAGTGCCAAGCAGTGTCTGTAATGCAATCAGGATCTGTTGGGTCAGGCGCTCTTGTACCTGTGGACGCTGCGAAAAAAATTGCACAATACGGTTAATCTTAGACAACCCAATGACTTTATCTTTTGGGATATAGGCAACCGTCGCCTTGCCATCAATGGTGACAAAATGGTGTTCGCAGGTGCTGGTTAGTGTGATATCACGCACTGTCACCATTTCATCCACTCTCATTTTATTTTCTATTAGCGTGATTTTTGGGAAATTACTGTAGTCCAACCCGGAAAAAATCTCATCGACGTACATTTTCGCAATACGACTGGGGGTTTCTGCCAAACTGTCATCACGCAAATCGAGATTCAACAGTTTCATAATTTCCGTCATATGCTCCTCAATACGCGCTTTGCGCACTTCCGGCACCAACGCCTGACCACGCAAAGGCGTTTCAAGACCACGAGCTTCCAGCGCCGAATGCACAAGTTCAGCTTCTTTACTTAAGGATGACATTATTTTCTCCAAAGACATTACTTTTCATCATCTGGCGGGTAGTAAAATAGATATTCGAGTCATGAAGACCATAACTGAAACAACTCACTACTAACAGGTAACTATCGCACACACTGTAAATGAGCACGTGGTGATTATCCAGTGATAGCTTTTCATAATTATATGAATTTTTTACATACGCACTTCACTGGTCGATTTATTCCTGTTACAAACCAATAACCCGGCAATGACCAAGGTAATCAATGCGACATATAATGCAGGCTCCAATCTCCCGGTTATCGCGGTAGAAATCGCTGACAACATCGGCCCAACAAGCTGCCCGACAGCATATCCGGTGGTTAATAACCCAGCCATATAACGGCTATGTTCTGGTGCTAATTCACGCCCATACTGAAACGCCATTTGCACTACACACATAAAACCACCACCAACCAACAAAGAGCTTAATGCCAGACCACCTATTCCCGGAATGATCTCAGCAACAAGAATGCCCACCGCCTGAATCCATAAAGTGATTGCCAGCCGGATTTGCGTTGTCAGCATATGACGAGTCAAAATAGCAAAACCGATGCCGATGACTGCGGCGGCACCAAATACTGGCCAGACAAACTGCGCAAATAAGCTGCCTGGGAAACGATCACTTGCCATTTGCGAAAGAAAAGTCGCAGGTAAAATATAACCAAACCCCGCTAAACTGTAGCTCCATACCAACCGCTTAATTGCAGGCGTCAAAGTCAGTTTCTTCACCTCAGCCTGTGAACGGTGTAGCCCACCACTACGGGGCAGATGCCGACTAATATAGATACTACAAATCAACGCCAAAATGCCATATAACAGCCATGCTTCGGAAGCGCTCACTTGCCATGCTTGGATACCAATGGCAAGGATACCCGTAACGAATATCCCGACTCCCGGTCCGGCAAATATGGCAGCACTCAACGCAGGACGATTCAATCTAGCCAACTGTTCATTGGCCCATGACGCTACTAATACCAATGTCCAGCCACTGGCCCAACCAATAAAAAAACGAGCGATGCTGTGCAATATCGCGCCATACAGTAGCGCAGAGAGCAGCGTGATAATCACCGCTCCCCATAACCCGGCCCAAAGCCGATATTCAATCAAACGGCGCGCCCGCATTGCATCATAGGAACCGGCCAGATATCCCAGATAGTTAAAAGCCGCAACGATACCTGCCCCAGTCAGACTGAACTGAGATTCTGCGATCATTAAAGGCACTTGAGGGGTGAAGGCAGTACGCCCAATTCCCATAGCGACAACCAGCGCCAAAAATCCACTCATTGCGATATGAAAAGCCAGGTAGCGGTGACTTTGTTGAGGAGAAGCTGAATTGTTCATAGCCATAAAATATTATTTTTTTAATTTATTCTTCATAAGACATAACAGAAATCAAATACAACATACACTTTTAATTAACAAAGTTCCCAGAAAAACGTAAATTATTTCTGCCCATAAATAAAAAATCAGTAAGCAATTAATTACAGTATTTGGGATGACAGAATATATGCCCCTTCTGGCTCAGCTCTAATTTATTCGTCTTAACTAAAGCTAAAAACACAGCATTAACTGAATTATCCAGGCTTCCGCACAATAACGCCAAAATGGTACTAACAAGCCTGTTTATAAGAGATATCATTTGCCATGTTACGTACAAATATGAGTGAGGAGCATTTTTATGTACCAAGCATTTCAAGGTAAAACAGCTATTGTTACCGGTGGTGGGACCGGTATAGGACGAGCTATCAGTATTATGATGGCGAAACAAGGCGCCGCTGTCGCCGTGATCTATTCACAAAGTGAACTTGAAGCACTGGAAACGACGGAAACAATTATCAAGGATGGAGGACAAGCTATCGCGATAAAAGCGAATGTTGCCGACGAATCGGCTGTGCAGGCAATGATAAACACCGTCGTGGAAAAATTTGGCGGGATCGACTATCTGGTAAATAACGCGGCGACAACCAGACAACTTCAATTTGAAGATCTTGATGCCATATCTAGCGATATTTGGGATGCCATTATTGATGTTAATGTGAAAGGCACATTTCATTGTTGCCGGTATGCGGCACCCTATCTTAAAGCAAGAACGGGGAGTGCTATCGTGAATGTCGGTAGTATCGCCGGCGAAACGGGACTGGGTTCTTGTATCCCCTATGCCGCGTCCAAATCAGCGGTTCACGGGCTGACAAAATCCTTAGCTCGGGCGCTGGCTCCATCGGTTAGGGTTAACTGCGTAGCGCCGGGTGCCGTTGAAACAAGATGGTGGAAAGGGAGAGAAGAGAAAATGCATACGCTTTGCACTTATTTGCCTTTAGAAAGAATTTCAACGCCAGAAGATGTTGCAGAAATAACCTTGATGCTGTTAAACGCGGAATCAATGACAGGACAAATCATAACCGTTGACAGTGGTCAAACTTTATAAGCGCTTACTCACTTTTTAACCTGGCTATCACAACAGCAAATTCTCCTACGCCAGGTTAATCGTGATGTTCTATGCGCTTATCACACATTGCGGCGTTTTGGATAACCGACACCAATATCGCCGCATTTATGGAATATACGATACTCATTAAAGTCAAATATCACTCACACATATGTTGATCTCTGCCATAATGCCATTAACAAAAAACGTTATCTGGGAGCATCATTATGGATCACTGTCATACCTCTGGATTGATCTCTTTGCAGCAGGCGTTGGAAAAACTTCTGACTCAAGTTACACCTCTGACTGATACAGAAGCCGTCAGCCTCCTGCAAACATCAGGACGCATCACTGCAACAAATATCATTTCTCCCATTAATGTGCCTCCCTTTGCTAACTCAGCAATGGACGGTTATGCCGTGCGCTACGCCGATTTAAATGGCAATAAACCTCTGCCTCTGGCAGGAAAAGCGCTGGCAGGCACTCCTTTTCAAGGAGAATGGCCGGTTGCAACTTGTATCCGCATTATGACTGGCGCACCCATTCCCACAGATGCTGACACAGTTATTATGCAGGAATACGCAGAAATTACTGATGACGGCATCGTTTTCACTCAACCAGCCAAACAAGGTCAGAATATCCGTCTGGCTGGCGAAGATATTACTAAAGGTGCGGTGGTACTACCGGCAGGTAACAAATTATCCACTGCTCAATTACCCCTGATTGCATCTTTAGGCATCACCGAAGTTGAAGTGGTTCGCAAATTGAAAGTCGCTATTTTTTCGACAGGTGATGAGTTGCAAACTATCGGTCACCCACTTAAGGAAGGGCAAATTTATGATACCAACCGTTTTGCCGTTCGACTGATGCTGGAGAAACTGGATTGCGACGTTATTGATTTAGGCGTTATTCCAGACAATCCCCAAGCTTTACGTCATGTTTTCGCACAAGCAGATCAACAAGCCGATTTAGTTATCAGCAGTGGCGGCGTTTCTGTGGGCGAGGCAGACTACACCAAGCAGATACTGGATGAATTAGGCGAAATCAGTTTCTGGAAACTGGCAATTAAACCGGGTAAACCTTTCGCTTTTGGCAAACTAAAAAACGCCTGGTTCTGTGGTCTGCCGGGTAATCCAGTTTCAGCCGTTCTCACTTTCTATCAATTAGTTCAACCTTTAATCGCGCGTCTATCCGGTTTTACGACATGGCAACCCCCTATGCGTATGCGCGCCAAAGTCATTACACCATTAAAAAAGACACCGGGAAGAATGGATTTTCAACGGGGTATTGCTTCGGTGAATAAACAAGGGGAACTAGAAGTTCATACGACGGGACATCAAGGTTCTCATATATTTAGTTCATTCAGTCAGGGGAACTGCTTCATTGTTCTGGAACGTGAACGTGGGCGGGTAGAAGTTGGTGAAAATGTTGAAATAGAATTGTTCAATCACTTACTGAAACATGAATAATGACCATTGAACTCACAGACGCAGAAATCCTACGCTATAACCGTCAGATTGTTCTACGTGGGTTTGATTTTGACGGTCAAGAAAAATTGAAATCTTCGATGATCCTGATAGTCGGTGCAGGTGGTTTAGGTTGCGCAGCATCCCAATATTTGACCGCAGCAGGTGTGGGAACAATAACACTGTTGGATTTTGATACCGTTTCTCTCTCGAACCTGCAACGGCAGATCCTGCATCGGGACGAACGTATCGGCATGGCTAAGGTGCATTCAGCCCAATTGACGCTCCGGGCAATAAATCCACATGTCACGATTAAAACCGTTGACGGATTACTGGAAGATCAGGCGCTAAATGAACTTATCAGCCAGAATGATATTGTCTTAGATTGTACGGATAATGTGGCGATCCGCGAACAACTGAACCGCCTGTGTCTGGTAAGGAAAACGCCTCTGGTTTCCGGCGCAGCTATTCGTATGGAAGGACAACTAACGACATTTACTTATCAGCCAGATGCCCCCTGCTACCGTTGCCTGAGCAGACTGTTTGGTGAAAACCATCTAACATGTGTAGAAACGGGGGTTATGGCGCCATTGGTCGGCACCATCGGTACATTGCAAGCAATGGAAACCATCAAACTCCTTACCGGATACGGTCAAGTTAACAGCGGAAAGGTTTTACTGTTTGATGCAATGACAATGCAATTTCGTGATATTAAATTACTTAAAGATCCTAATTGCGAAGTATGCAACAGTTAATTTTATCCGCTGATAGAAATAATACGCCCCGGTTATTTCAACCAGGGCGATTTATCTCATAAGATTATTACTCAACAATTCCCTGACTTCTCAGATACTCATCATAAGTACCTTTGAAATCGATAACCTTATCAGATTTAATTTCCATAACTCGGCTTGCCAAGGAGCTAACAAATTCCCGATCATGAGAAACAAATATCAAAGTACCTTTATATAATTCAAGCGCAAGGTTCAGGGATTCAATGGATTCCATATCCAAGTGGTTTGTCGGTTCATCCATTATCAGAATATTTGGCTGCTGCATCATCAATTTGCCAAATAGCATCCGCCCTTTTTCACCACCCGATAACACCTTAACTTTTTTCTTAATGTCATCTTGGCTGAACAACAAACGTCCTAATACGCTCCGAACAGCTTGTTCATCATCCCCTTCTCTCTTCCATTGACTCATCCAGTCAAAAACCGTCAGATCGCAGTCAAAATCATGGGCATGATCCTGAGCATAGTAACCAATGCTGCTATTTTCAGACCATTTAACTGTGCCGCTATTTGGCTCTGCCTCGCCAACCAATGTTTTCAGGAAGGTCGTTTTACCGATACCATTAGCACCGATAACGGCTATTTTCTCGCCAACTTCCAGCAATAGGTTGAGATTTTTAAACAGAGGGCCATTGTCATAGCCTTTAGTCAAACCTTCCAGCTCCAGAGCATTACGGAATAATTTCTTATCTTGCTCAAAGCGGATATAAGGATTTTGGCGGCTGGATGCTTTAACTTCTTCCAACTGGATTTTATCAATTTGACGAGCACGGGAAGTCGCCTGTTTTGATTTAGAAGCATTAGCGCTAAAACGGCTGACAAAAGATTGTAATTCCGCAATCTGTGCTTTCTTCTTTGCATTATCAGCTAGCAGACGCTCACGGGCTTGAGTGGCGGCAACCATATATTCATCATAATTACCGGGGAACAGACGCAGCTCACCGTAATCAAGATCGGCCATATGAGTACAAACTGTATTCAGGAAATGACGATCATGGGAAATAATGATCATGGTGCTATTTCGTTCATTCAGTATTTGCTCTAACCAACGAATCGTATCAATATCCAGGTTGTTCGTCGGTTCATCCAATAACAGAATATCAGGATTAGAAAACAGTGCTTGAGCCAGCAATACACGCAATTTCCAACCGGGCGCCACTTCGCTCATCAAACCGTAATGCTGTTCTACTGGAATACCAACACCCAGCAACAACTCTCCGGCTCGCGCTTCGGCACTATAACCATCCATCTCGCCATAAGCGACTTCCAGATCCGCAACTCGATAGCCATCCTCTTCACTCATTTCTGCCATCGCATAGATGCGGTCACGCTCCTGCTTTACCTGCCACAGTTCCGTGTGCCCCATAATCACGGTATCCAATACCGTGTACTCTTCAAAAGCAAACTGATCCTGACGCAGTTTACCAATGCGCTCATTGGGATCGATGCTGACATTACCGGCAGTAGGTGTCAGATCGCCACCCAAGATTTTCATAAAAGTGGATTTACCAGAACCATTAGCGCCAATCAGACCATAACGGTTACCGTTGCCAAACTTGACAGAAATGTTTTCAAACAGGGGCTTACTGCCAAATTGCATAGTGATGTTGTTTGTACTTAACACTGCATTCGCTCTTACATTTAGAAACAAAAGGGAAATCGGAAAAATCGATAGCGGCGCATTATGCCACAGTAGAACGATAGTATCGCCTTATAGTTATATCTGTTTCTTCGACAAAAGACAGGAATATGTTTGAAATGATCGAAAAATATATATGAAAAAATTTAATGCTACTAGTAGCATGAGAGTCGAGCTTGTACAGACCTTGTAAATATTTCTCATGCCAAAAACTCTCTCACCTTTTTCATTTATTCCTATTCAATTAACTTCTTAAAAAAAACCACCCTTTCTGTCTCAACAAATCCAAGAGACAAATGAAGAGCCAGTGATTCTTCATTATTTATATCAGCATCTGATGCCATTTCAGTACATCCATGATCCTTAGCCCAATTTTTAATATGCGCTATAAGTCGGGTTGCTAAACCCTTTCTTCTGAATTCCGGGGAAATATAGATCCCTTCAAGGTAAGCTACCGGAGAGGAATTGCACCCATTGACATATTCAAAACGCAATGAAGCTTCTGCAAAACCGCAAAAATCACCTAAATCCGATTGGATCATAAAAGCAATCTGGTTACCAGAATGCAAAATCGAGGTCATTTCTTCGCAGTGCTCTTCTTTTGATGCCGTGGGCCATAATGAACTCCGCAAATACAACCATTCATCAAAATTATGGCTGTTATTCACGACAATTTGATAGAGATTATTTTCCAACTGAATATACGATGCTTGCTGATATTGATTATCCATTTTTGACTCAGACATTTTTTCTTATTTAACTTATATCATACTGCAAATTTATTCACTAAAACAGACGCCAGACTTGGGAGAAGCCCTGGAGTCCCAGGGCATTCCTCCAGCTCAAAGGCTTGCTTGCAAGATCTGGCGGCTAATATCTAACGTAATGTCTTTGTTTTCACCCAATCGAGTCATACCGTGATCTTCCAATTGTTTCACCACCCGATCAATGTCATCAACACCAAGGTTGTAATCCGACAAACGGGTCGGGATTCCCAGATCCTCGAAGAAACTGCGAGTATATGCAATAGCTTGATCAATCCGTTGTTCTTCATCTCCACTGGCAATACCCCAAACACGCTCACCATACTGCAACAATTTGGCACGTTTGTTTTCCCGGCAAATTTGCAAATTAGCCGGTAGGATAATTGCCAACGTTCGAGCATGATCAATACCGTAAAGCGCAGTTAATTCATGACCAATGCAATGTGTGGACCAATCCTGCGGCACACCTACACCAATCAAGCCATTGAGAGCTAAAGTCGCAACCCACATTAGATTGGAACGGATCTCGTAATTATCCGAGGCGTTTATCGCTTGAGGACCTATTTCAATCAATATCTGCAATAGCCCCTCAGCAAACCTATCTTGCACCATACCATTAGCAGGGTAAGTCAAATACTGTTCCATAACGTGTATGAAAGCATCAGCCACTCCATTAGCCACCTGACGTAACGGAAGAGTATAGGTCTTCGTTGGGTCCATAATGGAAAATTGAGGAAAAACAAGCGAACTCATAAAATCCAGCTTAGCCTGTTTCGCTTTATTGGTAATCACCGAACTATTGTTCATCTCTGAACCCGTCGCGGGTAGCGTCAAAACGGTGCCAAACGGAAGCGCGCTCTGAATAAGAGCTCCCCCCTCTTCCAAAATACGCCAAGGCTCCCCTGCAAAATTAACCGCTGCCGCTACAAATTTGGCGCCATCAATCACAGAACCACCACCGACAGCAAGCAAGAAATCCACTTCACTATTGCGCACCAATTCAACCGCTTTCATCAAAGTTTCGTAAGTCGGGTTAGCTTCAATATCGCCAAATTCCTGAATAGCTCTATTAGCCAACGCCCTCTTGACTTCATCCAGCGTTCCTGCCTTTTCAGCACTGCTACCGCCGTAGAGAATCAGTACCCGCGCATCCTGCGGCACTAGGTTATCAAGACGGTTAATTGTCTCTTTACCAAAAACGATCTTGGTTGGGTTGTAATATTTAAAATTTCGCATAGCACCTCACTGCATCAATCGAATACAGTTTTTTAATGTGTCTAACCGCACTTAATTATCAGGGCCGACACGGACGACTAACTTGCCGAAATTGTGACCTTGTAACAGGCCAATAAACGCTTCTGGAGCATTTTCCAAACCTGATATCACCTCTTCTCGATATTTTATCCTGCCTTCATCAAGCCATGTGGACATATCATGTAAGAATTCGCCAAAACGCCGAGTGTAATGATCCAAAATAATGAATCCCTCTATCCGAATTCGTTTCCGCAGTAATTGATCCATCAACAAAAACAAACGATCTGGCCCTTCCGGGAGGTCAATGGCGTTGTAGTGAGACACCATCCCGCAAAGTGGAATGCGAGCAAAGTCATTCAATAACGGTAAAACAGCGTCAAATACCTTGCCGCCCACATTTTCAAAATAAATATCGATCCCCTTCGGGCAAACCTTGGACAACTGATCCGCAAAGTCTGGAGCATAGTGGTCAAGACAAACATCAAATCCCAATACATCAACAGCATGACGGCACTTTTCCACGCCACCCGCTACGCCAACAACATAACAACCTTTGAGCTTGCCGATCTGACCAACCGTTGCGCCAACCGGCCCAGTTGCCGCAGCGACAACCAATGTTTCACCAGCCTTAGGTTGACCGATATCCAACAATCCCAGATAGGCTGTAAAACCCGGCATTCCCAACACGCCTAGTCTATAGGATGGGTGAACAGGCGATTGCCCTAAGTTCATCAAGCCACGTCCATCAGAAATGGCATAATCTTGCCAACCGCTATATGCGAGTACCCAATCACCAACCTGATATCTCGAATGATTTGAAGACACTACCCGGCTCACTGTTGCGCCAACCATGACGCTATCAAGCTCCACCGGCGGCTCATAAGATGGTTTATCACTCATTCGTCCACGCATGTAAGGATCTAGCGAAAGAAAAACGCTGCGTAACAGTAGCTCTTTCTCCTTTATCTCAGGGATAGGTTGCTGTTCCAGACGAAAATCGGTCAATGTCGGCGAACCATGCGGACGTGTAGCCAAGACAATCCGGCGATTTGTTTGTTGTGTTTGAAACATTCATCTTCTCCTTCAACATTAAAGTCAATATCATTGGGATACCCAAAAAGTAGACCAGTCGTCTAATCATTAGGTATAAAAAACACTGATGAATAGAGACTTTCAACAGTGTTTTTATTCGCTATGCATTCAATAATCGCTTGGTGGTAGCCATAGCACTTTGTAACGGTGCGCTACTCTGGGTGATCTTCGCCACCAGACTCGCTCCTAACCAAATCTGATATAGCGCCTCAGCCAGCGGGAAAGCTTCCTCAACAGAACAATCCAATCCACCCTCATGGACAATGTTTTCCACTACAGAGGCAAGACGCATAATGATATTCTTTGTCCCATCCTCCAACACCAGACGCATCGCTACGGATAGATCACTCACCTCAGCACCGAGCTTAACTACCAAACACTTTTGCCCACCGACAGTGCCGTCTTCTCCCAACGGCTCCAACCAGCCTTGCCAGTACTGCATTAAGTTCTCTTTCGCTGTCCATTCCTTACGCGCCATAATGTTATCCATCCTTTCAAGATGGTGGGTAAAGTAATCTTCAAGCATAGCGGCGCCAAATGCATCTTTCGAAGCGAAATAATGGTAAAACGAGCCTTTCGGCACTTTTGCCGCTTTTAAAATTTCATTAAGTCCGACGGCTGAAAAACCTTTACATCCAATAACTTGCTGAGCAATGTCCAGGATGTGCTGACGGATATCTTGGGGATTTTTATTCGTTTGCATAGATACAATTTATATCTAATTAGACCAATCGTCTACAATTTAAAATAAAAGTTTTCAGCCGGCAATAAGGGGTAGGAAATTCTCCGCTAATACCATTTGCTACCAGTTTCTTACTGACTTATAGCGTTATTCTGAAACACATATTAATTTGATGCAGAATGTGCCCTCAAATCAAACACGAAGAAAAAAATTAAGAAAAATCAATAATGCCACACCGCAAATAAACATATTAACAACCAATGATATTACATTGATAACAGTTTTATTTTTCTATGATACTTCCATCAAGGATGCAATAGTCCCTATAGTAAATATAATATTAGCTCATTATCCAAATATTTGTTAATCAATAAGTCAACAAGCTTCTTAGCAATAAGAAAGACTTATAAAATTAGTGGCTTATAGCTATTCAAGATAAATACAATCTGTTACTCAGTTATACTCATTCAATATTACAATGCATTAACATCTCATCAATATAATGATGAATTAATGTTCAAAATAATAAAATTATTATTAAATCGTCATAGA
>NZ_JAPFCD010000058.1:0-30960 GCF_026153155.1 Photorhabdus aballayi
GCTGGTCAGACTGGCAATCTTTAAGGAACACCATTACTAGCAACCCTGCCGTATATGCCAACGCCGATGGTCGCCTTGAAGTCTTTGCCCGCGGCGCCGATAACGCGCTCTGGCACATCTGGCAAACCGCGCCCAATTCCGGCTGGTCAGACTGGCAATCTTTAGGGAACACAATTACTAGCAACCCTGCCGTATATGCCAACGCCGATGGTCGCCTTGAAGTCTTTGCCCGCGGCACCGATAACGCCCTCTGGCATATCTGGCAAACCGCGCCCAATTCCGGCTGGTCAGACTGGCAATCTTTAAAGAACACCATTACTAGCAACCCTGCCGTATATGCCAACGCCGATGGTCGCCTTGAAGTCTTTGCCCGCGGCGCCGATAACATCCATAACACCCTCTGGCACATCTGGCAAACCGCGCCCAATTCCGGCTGGTCAGACTACTGGCAATATTTAGGGAACGTACTTACCAGTGACCCTGCCGTATATGCTAACGCCGATGGTCGTCTTGAAGTCTTTGCTCGCGGCTCCGATAAAGCGCTCTGGCACATCTGGCAGAAGGTAGCATCCTGTTCATGGTCTAGTTCATGGTCTGGCTGGACATCCCTTGGGGCACCTTGAGCGACGCTTAAACAATGAAATAATCTGTCAAGCTCAGCTCCGCACAAGACATACATAACTTTTTGGCCTGATGCATTAGAGAAAACATTTACTACTCTGCATCAGGCCAGTAGTAGCTCAGTAGTAGCTCATTGACTGAAATCAACCCAATTCTCAACAAACAAACCAAGCATTCGCTCAAACTCGCGTATGTTGTTGATGAAAAAGATATCGTTTTGTGTATCTAATGTAGACTCTTAGTCAAATATACCCGTTATCTTTCAAGTTGCCTCTTTGTTGGCTACACTCGTTCACCCCGGTCACATCGTTATCTATGCTCCCGGGGATTCTCTCCCTTGCCGTCGCGATGCATCTTGAAATCCATAGGGTATATACCCAAAAGGCAATTTCAAATAAAATCTCCATTTTATCGAACATTCATAAACTAGAATCTGTGTTTTTTAATCTAGTCATCAAACTATTCGCTTCCGTAAAGATTATCAGACGTTTTTAATGCAATTAAAACAATCATGATAAAAACACATTTCAAAATATAACAAACAATAAAGATGAAAACTTAAAATAATAAAATAATTCATTTCATAATTTATTATTTTTGAATGACTGTATGTAAAAATATATATAAACACAAGCGATTTTATAATGTAGCATCTCATCCACTTAATACTTAACGGATCATTAATCAGCATCAAATAAAAATTAATTACTTCTTCAAAGAAGAAAGAGTAAAAGTGAGAGTGTTAATTCACAGAATTAAACACCTTACTTATTAAATGACTATTTAGTCAATATGAAAAATTATTTTTAACGAGGATATATATGCAACAAGAATCTATTAATATGCCAAAGTCAGATAATGCCGAACTACCTGTTGAAAATGAGGTAGCCATCGAAAACGGCACAATCGCGTTGTCTGAAATTGTCTCAGTAGTAAACACCTCCGATGGTCGGCTTGAGGTTTTCGGCGTCGGCACTGACAATGCTGTGTGGCACAATCGGCAAACAGAACCACATTCAGGCTCTTCCTGGTCTGGCTGGATCTCACTTAACGGAAACGTAACCAGCAAACCTGTCGTTTATATCAATACAGACGGTCGACTGGAAGTATTCGCACGCGGCACCGATAATGCGCTCTGGCATACCTGGCAAACCGCCGTCAATGCCGGTTGGTCAAACTGGCAATCTTTAGGAGGTACAATTACTAGTAACCCAGCGGTAGCTGTTAACACCGATGGTCGGCTCGAAGTCTTTGCGCGCGGCACCGATAACGCTCTCTACCACATCTCACAAACTGCCGCTCATTCCGGTCCGTGGTCAAATTGGCAATCTTTGAACGGCGCGATCACCAGCAACCCCGCAGTTCATATCAACTCCGACGGTCGGCTTGAAGTCTTCGCGCGTGGTACCGATAACGCTCTCTGGCACATCTGGCAAAGCGCTCCTGATTCCAATCAGTGGTCAAATTGGGATTCACTCGGTGGCATCATCACTAGCGATCCTGTAGTCATCGACACCGCTGATGGTCGGCTTGAAGTTTTTGCACGCGGCACCAATAACGCACTCTACCACATCTGGCAAACCGTTCCCCATTCCGGGCCGTGGTCTGGCTGGGCTTCGTTAAATGGCTGGCTCACCAGTGCCCCTGCGGTGGCAAAGAACGCCGATGGACGACTTCAAGTTTTTGCACGCGGCGCTAATAACACACTCTACCAAATCTGGCAAACGGTTTCTCATTCCGGTCCGTGGTCTAATTGGGCCCCGTTCAATGGCACGATCACCAGCGCGCCAACGGCAGTGAAAGACGCCGATGGTCGGCTTGAACTTTTTGTTCGCGGCACCGATAACGCACTCTGGAACACCAGGCAAGGCACATCATCGTGGTCCGCTTGGGTATCCCTCAATGGCTCATTAATCGACGCTTCAGCAATCAAATAATCTGGAATGAATCCAGCTTTGCATAAGACAAACGTCACCTTCTGGCCCGATACGCTAAGGAAAATATTCACTGCGCTTCATCGGGCCAGTGGTACAAAATTTGCTGATAAAAATCTGATACTCGATACATAAACCCGGTACGAATTCGAAATTACATATTATCTTTGATAATAAGAACATATTTTTGTCTATCTGAAACAGACTGTTAGTCGAATATGTCTGGAAAGCAACTTCAAACAGAATAACCTTTTTTAGGTACATGATTAAATCAGGTTCTGTGTTTATCAATAGCCAGATTACGAATTGTGTGCTTTAATAATTATTCAACCAAATATTTTAAATAAAATTTAAAAAACATAGAAAAATATATTTAAAATAGGAACAAGCTGGGACTTTAAAATAAAAAAATAGTTAATTTAAATTAAATAATTTCGTATAAAAACAACATATAAAAATATGTAACCGCATAATACGAGGCTATATTTATTTAACATTTTATAGTTCAATCATTAACAAAAAAACATCCACCATTTATTTCATTAAAAAAATAGGAGACCAGTAAAAAAATCAATATATATACCTAAGAGATTTCGAGTTGCAGCGCGGCGGCAAGTGAACGAATCCCCAGGAGCATAGACAACTATGTGACTGGGGTGAGTGAAAGCAGCCAACAAAGCAGCAACTTGAAAGATGACGGGTATAAAGCCCAATATCCTTCCCATTAAGTGATTATTTTTAGTCCGAAAAATTATATTTAAAGAGAATATAGACATGAATAAAGAACTTATAAAAACACCAACCCCAGATAATACCGAAGTATATGTTGCCGATGAAGTAGGAATAGAGAATTCTGCAATAGCATTACCTGGAATTGTCTCAGTAGCAAACAATGCCGATAATCGACTTGAGGTTTTCGGTGTGAGCGCTGACAGCGCAGTGTGGCACAACTGGCAAACAACACCGCTGCCAAGCTCCTCTTGGGCCGGCTGGAGCAAATTTAACGGAGTAGTCACTAGCAAACCCGCTGTTCATCGTAATTCGGACGGTCGATTGGAAGTATTCGTGCGTGGTACGGATAATGCACTCTGGCACAACTGGCAGACTGCCGCTGATAGCAATACTTGGTCAAGCTGGCAGCCGCTACAGGGAGCGATCACCAGTAACCCAGAGGTATGCATCAACTCTGACGGCCGACTTGAAGTCTTTGCACGCGGCACCGATAACGCTCTCTGGCACATCTGGCAAACCGCAGCCCATACCAATTCTTGGTCAAGCTGGAAATCTCTGGGCGGCACACTCACCAGTAACCCTGCCGCACACATCAACGCCGATGGCCGGCTTGAGGTCTTTGCACGTGGCTCCGATAATGCGCTATGGCACATTTGGCAAACGACTGCCCACACGGATCAGTGGTCAAATTGGCAATCACTAAAAGGCATAATCACTAGCGACCCTGTAGTCATCGACAACTGCGATGGTCGGCTCGAAGTCTTCGCATGCGGTGCCGATAGTACACTCCGGCACATTTCACAGATCAGCTCAGATTCTGTTTCGTGGTCAAACTGGCAGTGTTTGGATGGTGTGATCACTAGCGCCCCGGCGGTGGTGAAGAATATCTCTGGTCTGCTTGAGGTCTTTGCACGCGGCGCTGATAACACGCTCTGGCGCACCAGGCAAATTTCTAATAACGGTCCGTGGTCTAACTGGGCCTCATTCACAGGCATTATCGCCAGCGCCCCAACGCTAGCGAAGAATTCAGATGGCCGGATTGAGGTCTTTGTGCTTGGTCTTGATAAGGCGCTTTGGCACCTCTGGCAAACCACTTCATCACCGACATCCTCGTGGACCACCTGGGCTCTCATCGGCGGTATCACCTTGATCGATGCTTCTGTGATCAAGTAATCAGAAAGAAGCTAGCTCCACACGAGACGATCGTGAGCTGCTGGCCCGGTGCAAAAGGAAAATATCCATTGCGTTTCACCGGGCCAGATAGGGGGATAATGGGCTGTACCCAAATTCTATATCAAGGCTCTTTTATCATCGATATTCGAACATTTAAGGATTATTTTTATAAAAAAAGCTATATCTCAACCTACACCATTTACAACTGATTAATTCATCCGCCATTACTGTCCCATTCAATCTTCATCATTCAACCGCAATGGTTTATAAATAAATATATAGTGACACTTATAGTGAATGTATATCACAAGTTATAAACTAATCCAGCCATTCAGTCAGCACTTTCTCTAGTTTATTCAACGCCTGAATATGTTTATCTTTTGACATAAGATCGAGATTGTGTAACTTCCATTTTACCGCCGGTAAATACTGAATTTGGCTCTCTGGAGACAACAGCCAATCCGGCTTACCACTTTTGAAGGACATCAAAAAGTCATAATCCCTTTGGGTAAACTGTTCCTTAAGTGCTGAAATCATCAATTCAGGCACGGAATTAAGGTCTTCCAACAACACACTATTGAATGTCATTCCACTGAATTCATTCACATAGAGCTCAGAAATATCCTTCCATCGAGGATTAAGTACTTCAGACAACGGTCGGGGATGGCTAAGTAAATAGGCGATGAACCCATTAAAGATTGAACGATTTATTCCCTGCGCTTCAAGCAACATCTTGACGTCGAAAAGATCGCGTGGATGCTGGCGATCTAACGCTGCACATAGCTTACCACCATAAAGATCGGCCATCGAAACGACCTGAATAGAGGCAAAACCAAATTCATCTTCTACAGCTTCAACAACATCGCGCTCCTGAGGTGGATATAGCGTGCCACGCGCAACTGGAGAGACTTCGATTTTTATCTGCGCTTCTTGAGAAGTAACAATAATACGCATTTCATTAGAATTATTTGTCTGTAGTGCTGCAAAAATCCCCTCTTGTTGTTGGAGCAAAGTGGCAATCCTAGTTAATGCCGCTCGAACATTGGGTAACGCTAACTCCCTGCTTTCCAACTGTGTATAAACCAGATCAATATCAACTGACAAACGGGGAAAATCACGTACAAACAAATTAATCGCTGTCCCCCCTTTCAGCGCAAAACAGCTCTCTGTCGCCACTACAGGAAGTATGCTCATCAGCAATACTACTTGTCGGTAATACGGCGAATATTTATCCATAAGATAATCCATTGTTCAAATACTTTTCTGGAACCGTAATCTGATACTGTTTATCCAATTTCCCTCCTAACACGACTTGACGCTTCCCTGTCCCTAAATCAATTTTAGTTTTATCAACACGTTTAGCCCATGCATGGGCATAATAGTCGGTCAAAAAAAGATATAAACGATTAGTTTGGATCGCATGACTGGAATGAAGGAGTATTTCCACTTTACGCGGACTGAGATTAACCAAACCTTGGAAGAGTTCCGCAGCATGTTCAAAAGAAAACGGCACGGGTACAGCATCTAAAACTTCGTAAACTGCTAATTCAGGTATGCTGGCTTTTAGCTGGTTTCCTTTGATTTCAACATCTGTCAGGTATTTCTCATCAAGTAGGGACAACTTCTGATTAGAAATCAAAAACCAGTCAACATCGGGAAATTCTTTAAACCACTTCGGCAACGCAGTTTTATCTTTCACGCAGAGCCATATCCTTTGCTGCTTTAACTGTAGATAATGAGAACGGCCTTGGTACACCAGACTGGTAAGCCCCGCTAAATGAACCGGGATAGAAAGCTGGTTTTGCAGGCACTGCACAGCATCACTCCACTCAGGCTTACGTCCTGTCCGTACATACACGCCGGCCCGCAGTTTTTGCAGCCAATTGCTATTCATGTACTTATTCGCTAGAGAAGGGCTGATGCTGTGTTTTGTTAGCCAAGATTGCAATACTAAGGAGCCCGGCGTAGTGTTTTGCAAAAGCCAGTTTAATTTTGATGACATAGATTCACTCCTAGTGTAACAATATCATAAATAGTAAACCATCGAGTGACTAAAGTGTCAATTTTTTGAGCAGTCATTTCATTGATAACATCGTTATATTGTGTTTTTCCCATTACTAACCAGACCAAAATTACAACTAATTTTGCGAATTGCTTCCAGATTTTACTTGTGTAAGTTTAAAGCTTGGTGCGATACCATAACAAAAGAATTGATTCACCAACTTAACTAAGACCACTGCATGATTAATACAGAAACTTTCGACACCCACACGCCCATGATGCAGCAATATCTCCGTCTTAAAGCACAGCATCCTGATATCCTGCTGTTTTACAGAATGGGGGATTTCTACGAGCTATTTTATGACGATGCCAAAAAGGCGGCGAAATTGCTGGATATTTCCCTGACCAAACGAGGTCAATCAGCCGGCAATCCCATCCCTATGGCAGGCGTGCCACATCATGCAGTAGAAAACTATTTAGCTAAGCTGGTTCAATTAGGTGAATCAGTCGCTATCTGTGAGCAAATTGGCGATCCTGCCGCCAGCAAAGGCCCGGTTGAACGTAAAGTAGTTCGCATCGTTACTCCCGGTACCGTGACAGATGAAGCATTATTACAGGAACGGCAAGATAATCTGCTGGCGGCTATTTGGCACGATAATCAAGGATTTGGTTATGCCACACTGGATGTGACATCTGGCCGCTTCCAAATATCTGAAATGGCAGAGTTGGAAACGATAGCTGCTGAATTGCAACGTAGCCGTCCTGTTGAATTGCTCTATCCTGAAAGTTTTGAGCATATGGCGCTGATTGAAAATCTTCATGGCCTGCGCCGTCGCCCTTTATGGGAATTTGAGTTGGATACCGCAAAACAGCAATTGAACCTGCAATTTGGTACCCGTGATCTTGTCGGTTTTGGTGTGGAAAAAGCAGCACTCGCTCTGCGTGCCGCTGGTTGCCTGTTGCAATATGTCAAAGATACTCAACGCACGGCGCTGCCGCATATCCGTGGCATTACGGTGGAACGTCAGCAAGATACGGTTATTATGGATGCCGCCACCCGCCGTAATCTGGAACTAACACAAAACCTGTCTGGCAGTACAGATAATACTCTCGCTTCTGTTCTTGATCTGTGTGTTACCCCGATGGGTAGCCGAATGTTGAAACGCTGGTTGCATGCCCCTGTCAGGGACCGCCAGATATTAGAAAACCGTCAACAAGCTATCGCTACCTTGCAGGAAATTGGATTAGAGTTGCAGCCATTTTTACTACAGGTAGGTGATCTCGAACGTGTGTTAGCTCGTTTAGCTCTACGCTCTGCTCGTCCAAGGGATCTGGCAAGAATGCGCCATGCATTCCAGCAATTACCGGATATCCATCAAATTATGGACTCCTCAGATTCCCCTTATATTAAGCAATTGCAGAAAAATATCGGCAGGTTTGACGAATTACAGGAATTGCTTGAAAAAGCGATTGTAGAAACTCCTCCGGTATTAGTTCGGGATGGCGGCGTAATCGCACCGGGTTATAACAGTGAGTTGGATGAGTGGCGCACACTGGCTGACGGCGCCAGTAACTATCTGGAACAACTGGAAATTCGTGAACGAGAAAAACTGGGCATTGATACTCTGAAAGTCGGCTTTAATGGTGTTCATGGCTACTATATTCAAGTCAGCCGAGGGCAGAGCCATTTGGTGCCGATTCATTATGTCCGTCGTCAGACACTGAAAAATGCTGAGCGTTATATCATCCCCGAGCTAAAAGAATATGAAGATAAGGTTCTGACCTCTAAAGGGAAGTCTCTGGCAATAGAGAAAGCGCTTTACGAAGAATTATTCGATCTATTACTGCCTCATTTGGCCGAATTACAAACCAGCGCCGAAGCACTAGCTGAACTTGATGTATTGGCAAATCTGGCAGAACGCGCTGAAACCCTGAATTATGTTTGTCCAACATTGAGTGACAAACCGGGAATTCAAATCACCGGCGGTCGTCACCCGGTTGTTGAACAAGTTCTGAGTGAACCATTTATCTCAAACCCTCTCTCTTTATCTGCACAGCGGCGCCTGCTGATTATTACCGGTCCAAACATGGGCGGTAAAAGTACCTACATGCGTCAGGCAGCGCTTATTACACTTCTGGCCTATATCGGTAGCTTTGTACCGGCTGAAAAAGCGGTTATCGGCCCAGTTGATCGTATATTTACCCGTGTAGGCGCTTCCGATGATCTGGCATCCGGCCGTTCAACCTTCATGGTCGAAATGACAGAAACCGCCAATATTTTGCACAATGCGACAGAACAAAGTTTGGTATTGATGGATGAGATTGGCAGAGGCACATCAACCTACGATGGCCTTTCTCTGGCATGGGCATGTGCAGAAAATCTGGCAAACCGCATTAAAGCAATGACCTTGTTTGCCACTCACTATTTTGAACTGACCACGTTGCCGGAAAAACTTGAAGGAGTGGTCAATATTCACCTGGATGCGGTAGAGCATGGGGATACCATCGCATTTATGCACAGCGTACAAGAAGGTGCAGCCAGTAAGAGTTACGGGCTAGCAGTAGCTTCTCTCGCTGGCGTTCCACGCGAAGTGATCAAACGAGCGCGCCAGAAACTTAAAGAGCTGGAATCGCTATCCAACCATGCAACGGCAAGTCATGTGGATACACCGCAGCTTGCGCTATTAACAGAAGAAACATCACCGGCGGTTGAAGCATTAGAAAATCTTAATCCAGATTCACTGACTCCGCGTCAAGCATTAGAATGGATTTATCGATTAAAAGATATGGTGTAAGAACGTGTTTGACAAAAGCCTTTTACAACCAATATACCGTTTTTTGCAATGTGAAACCCCAGATTTGTGGGTAGATAAAGCAAAACAGCCTGAAAATTTATCTGTGCTTCTACGGGATCATCTGTTATGTGAACTCAAAGCAGCACAGAGCGCGATGTTTTTGATCCGCAAATATGCTGTGGATCAGCGAAGTGAGGATACACTTCTGGCATGGTTTAAACCTTATGAAGATTTTGCTTACAAGAAGATTGGCGATCTCAATTCACTAAAAGGCCAAAACCAAGTAACCAAACAGATCGTCGCCAAAGCTAATTCACCCTATAGCCAGGATCTGATTGATAAAATGGTATTGCTGATTAAAGAAGAGTTACATCACTTCTATCAGGTGCTGGAGATCATGGATGAGCGCAATATCAGCTATGAAAGCATCTCTGCCAGCCGTTATGCTAAAGGCATGCTTAGTCACATTACCAACCATGAACCTTATACACTGGTAGATAAGCTGATTATCGGCGCTTACATTGAAGCGCGTTCTTGTGAACGTTTCGCCAAACTCGCTCCTCATCTGGATGAAGATCTGAGTAAATTTTATATCTCGCTGCTGCGCTCTGAAGCACGTCATTACCAGGACTATCTTTCACTAGCGCAATCTATTGCTAATGAAGATATTACCGAGCGGGTGAACTATTTTGGCCGTGTTGAAGCTGAATTAATCCAAAATCCAGATAGCGATTTTAAATTCCATAGCGGCGTCCCTGTAATTTGAACTGAATGTAGATTGAAAGGTGAGCTTATACTCACCTTTCAAACCGCTGACAAACCTCGTTTAAAATAACGAGGTTTTTTCCATTTTGAAAAATATTCTGACCCCATGACATAACTGGAGCATGGAAAGAGCTTGTAAATTTCAATATCGATAAAAATGTATATGATAATAAAATCAAACTGCTAATTGATAAACAATAGCGGATATTTATTATCGTGCATTTAATGCACGACATAATATAGAAACTCAGATAGATTTAAAAAATAGTAAAGTAGTAGCGGAGAAAAAATATCAACTAAAATAAAAATAATAACACTTACTACCGATGATATTAATGTTTTTTTACGTTTTTATTTAAAATAAAGAAATAACTAGCCGTTATAGATAATAGAAAAAAAACAATGGCATCAATTAGTCGTGATAACAAAAATATCATTCCACATCCTTTGTTGAAAAATTTTTCTTTAATTATACAACCAATTTTATTGAAAATAATTGCTGTTTTAAAACCATTAAGTTGGCACAGTAATCAAAGTAGTGACTTGTGCCACAATTATCAATTATTTTCGATTAATTTTATTGGCGTATCGTTTAGGTTCAAGAAGGGCAACCTCAAATTGGCCGGTAACCCCTTAGACTGGATTCTCCCCTTCTCTGAACTGCCACTAATCGAATATGGAATCTTAGGAAGAGCAATCTATTTACAATCGATGAAGGTGAGACACATTGATATGCTATTTTGCCTGCCATAAATCATAGTCTACCTGCATCCCCATCCAAACTTGAGGTGAGCTGCCAATAACAACAGACAATTTCAGTGCCATTTCTGGCGAAACATCAGACTTGCCAACAACCAAGCGTTGCACAGTTGATGGCGCTACACCCAGCGCCTTAGCCAGACCTCTAACACTCAAATTCAGAGCCTCCATAGACTCTTTAACCAATATTCCAGGATGCGGGGGGTTATACATCATAGCCATTAATTAGTGGTAATCCTCATCGTTCATAATATACCCGTCATCTTTCAAGTTGCCTCTTTGTTGGCTGCACTCACTCACCCCGGTCACATAATTATCTATGCTCCCGGGGATTCGTTCCCTTGCCGTCGCGATGCATCTTGAAATCCATTGGGTATATATAGATATCACCGCCACACAACTTCCCGAAAAAGCGAATTAGGAAAGAAGTTAAAAAAGGGGCGTTCATCACATCACTGCAATTTAAGTATCAAAAATCTTTAATTGAAATTTATTATCATCATCTCAGACAATTAGAGTCATTCTACAGAGTACTGAAGAACCTGATAATACCGAGCATCAACAATGCAAAAACAGGGACAACAGTTCTTCAGAACCCAAGTAGCCAAACTATTCAACAATTAAGTACGGAATAACGCTTCAATATTCAAACCTTGAGTTTGCATAATATCTTTCAGACGTCGCAAACCTTCGACCTGGATCTGACGCACTCTTTCCCTTGTCAAACCGATCTCTTTACCCACATCTTCCAGCGTTTCAGCTTCATATCCCAAAAGACCAAAACGACGCGCTAATACTTCACGTTGCTTCGAATTCAACTCAAACAGCCATTTGACGATACTCTTTTTCATATCGTCTTCTTGTGTTGTTCCCTCCGGCCCGGTTTCATTCTCATCCGATAAAACATCCAATAACGCTTTATCAGAATCACTGCTAATAGGTGTATCAACCGAAATGATACGTTCATTCAACCGCAACATACGGCTTACATCATCAACCGGTTTATCCAGTTGCTCTGCTATCTCTTCCGGGCTAGGTTCATGATCCAATTTATGGGCAAGTTCTCTTGCGGTACGCAAGTAGACGTTGAGCTCTTTAACAATGTGGATTGGCAACCGAATAGTACGGGTTTGATTCATAATCGCCCGTTCAATGGTTTGCCGAATCCACCATGT
The DNA here is from genome assembly GCF_026153155.1 of Photorhabdus aballayi. Taxonomy (NCBI): domain Bacteria; kingdom Pseudomonadati; phylum Pseudomonadota; class Gammaproteobacteria; order Enterobacterales; family Morganellaceae; genus Photorhabdus; species Photorhabdus aballayi. The sequence continues at coordinate 11,956 of NZ_JAPFCD010000058.1, forward strand.
TGCATAGGTAGAAAACCTGAACCCGCGCTCCGGGTCAAATTTTTCAACAGCACGGATAAGGCCAAGATTACCTTCTTCAATCAAATCGAGAAGAGCTAAGCCTCTGTTACTGTAACGACGGGAAATTTTGACAACCAATCGCAAGTTACTTTCGATCATTCTCTGGCGGGCCAGAACATCACCACGTAATGCCCGCCTTGCGAAAAAAACTTCTTCTTCCGCTGTCAGCAAAGGAGAAAAACCAATCTCGCCGAGATAAAGCTGTGTCGCATCAAGAACTCGCTGGCTCATGCCATGCAATACATCTAAATCATTCTCAAAATCAGTTATATCATCCTCATCGTTCTTCAATAATTTCTCATCGAAGTCGTCAGCTTCAATACCACTTTCATCTAAATCCGCATCATCATACAACTCGTTAACTTTCAGCGTATTTTGGCTCATAAGCTGCCCCTACCCATGATAATGCAGGCAGAATTCAGCATTCTGCCCAGTTTATCGCTGCGGAAGATAACGCAGCGGGTTTACGGATTTTCCCTTGTAACGAATTTCAAAGTGTAATCTTACAGAACTGGTACCCGTGCTACCCATAGTGGCAATTTTTTGCCCCGCCTTGATGTCCTGTTGCTCACGAACTAGCATTGTATCGTTATGAGCATAGGCACTCAGGTAGTCATCGTTATGTTTTATAATTATTAGATTTCCATATCCACGTAAGGCGTTTCCGGCGTAGACAACTCGACCACCTGCTGTCGCAAATACTGACTGGCCCCGGCTACCTGCGATATCAATCCCTTTGTTACCCCCTTGGGTATCAGAGAAACTTTCAATCATTTTACCTTCAGCCGGCCACATCCAACTGCTAACAACACTGTTTCCACTGCTCGCGGTTGTCGTCGGTGATGCTAAATACGTATTATTTACTGTTGACGTAGTTGCCCGTGGCAACATTTTTACACTCTTTTGTATCCCGGAATTTGCAGGATACGCATTAGTTGATTGAGAATCAACCAGGGCTGTTTGCTTTTGATTATGGTTATAAGTGGTTAACATCCCGCTACTACCGGTCCTCAAAGTCTGCCCCACCGTCAGACTGTAAGGTTCTGAAATATTATTTTTGCTCGCAAGATCACGAAAATCATTACCTGTAATCCAAGCGATATAAAACAGAGTATCCCCATGCTTGACGGTATAAGCGCTGCCGTTATAGCTGCCCTTAGGAATACTGTCATAATCACGGTTATAAACAATTTTCCCCTGCAAATTGCTATCAGTCTCACTCATTGATGAAGGTGAAGATGGCATCGGCGTAGATATCGCAGAATTGCCGGAAGATATTACTGGATGACTACTCCCTCTGCTTTGTTTTTGATCAATACTGGTGATAGGCGCAGGACGAGTTGGCGTATTTGTACAGCCGACTAACCAGGCTCCCATCAATAAACACGTTACAATCCGCTGTATTTTTTTCATTGGGCTTCCCGAATTCATATTTCCTTCCCCCATAACGGCAAAGATAAGCGTAAAAGTTAATAATTTCTAAAGGTTATACATAACCACAAAAATTCCAAAACGAAAGTAATTTCGCTTATTAAAGCAAATATAACCATTAATTGAAAAATAGTTGCAATAGGCTATGAACTTAAGCCAGTTCCCCTTGCACAAGGGGCACAAAACGCACAGCTTCGATCACTTCACTATGAAAACCATTGCCATGACGTTTCACAGATTTAAGAGTTTGTGTACGCTCACCCACCGGTAAAACCATCACTCCCCCATCCGTAAGCTGAAGCATCAATTCTTGTGGGATATACGGAGGCGCTGCGGTCACAATAATAGCATCAAATAACCCACGAGACGGCCATCCTTGCCAACCATCCCCGTGACGAGTTGAAACATTATGCAAATCAAGCTGTTTCAACCTCCGTTTAGCCTGCCACTGTAAACCCTTGATCCGTTCTACCGAGAAAACATGTTTGACCAAATGCGCTAATATTGCCGTCTGATAACCAGAACCAGTACCAATTTCCAAAACCTTAGCATCTGGCATTAACTGAAGCAGTTCAGTCATACGGGCGACAATATAAGGCTGAGAAATCGTTTGCCCATGACCAATAGGCAAAGCTGTATTTTCATACGCCTTATGTGCCAGCGCTTCATCGACAAAACGCTCCCTAGGCACGGCAGAAATAGCGGCCAGTAAACGTTCATCTTTTATTCCCTGCTGGCGTAATTGTGTCAGCAAATTTTTCATTGCCCGACTCAGCATTCTCCATCAACCTCAGCTTGAGCTAACCAATCTTTTACTAACGCCTGCTCTTTATACGCAGTCAGATCTATCTGTAATGGCGTAATAGACACATATCCCTGTTCCACCGCCGCAAAATCTGTTTCAGGACCAGCGTCACGTTTATCTCCCGGCGGCCCCAACCAGTAAAGCATGTTGCCTTTCGGATCTTGCATAGAATAAACTTCTTCCGCAGCATGACGGCTACCACAACGTGTTACCCGAAAACCTTTAATTTGCTCAAGCGGCACATCAGGAACATTCACATTTAAAATATTACCCGCTCTTAAAGGCGTTGTTTGTAACATTTGTAGCAAACGATATGTGATTTCTGCCGCTGTTTGGTAATGCAATTCGCCATTAAGTGAAATAGCCAATGCCGGTAATCCCAAGTGACGCCCTTCCATCGCAGCAGCAACCGTACCGGAATAAATCACATCATCCCCAAGGTTGGGACCGCGATTTATACCGGAAACAACAATTTCAGGACGCGGAAGAACCAAGCGATTAACACCAAGATAGACACAATCTGTTGGTGTGCCGCCCAATACCGAGATGTCGCCATTCTCCAGTGTATTAACACTTAATGAACGATCAAGGGTCAATGCATTAGATGCGCCACTCCGATTACGATCGGGCGCAACAACCTGCACATGGTAACTTTTCCGCAACGCTGCTGCTAAAACCTGAATCCCTGGAGCGGTTACACCGTCATCATTACTCAACAATATTCGTAACATTATTTTGATCCTGATTGATAATTTCCCTGACTACACTGGTAGCAAAACTGCCAGCGGGTAACCAGAAACTGATTTTCACCGTGTCATTATCTTGCCATTGCCAACTCAGATTCTGAGGCTGCACCAGAATCGCCCTACGAGAACCATCCACCCTTTCACGCTTGATAAGTTCCCACAATGATTCATAGGGCTGTAAATATTGCCGTTCAAAATCCGCAGCTTGGTGCTGTGTTCCCAATTCACCATCACCAGGCAGCGGCGCCGTTATTTGTAATTCTCCATCGATCACCCGCTGTTGCAATAAAGGCAATTCAGTTTCATCAGCAACAAACCAACTACCACGCCCTGTTAATTGTAAGGCATCACCTTTCATTACCTGTTGCTGTTGTTTCAGAACAATCCGGGCACTGGCTACCGTATTAAACATAGCACTACGACTGGCTGACAGATAAAAACTGCGTTTATTTCTCTCTTTGACGCGGATTTCATTATTTGCCCAACGCTGCGCTTGAATCAGATTCTGCCCATCCCGACCAAAACGCTGTTCACCAAAATAGTTAGGTACGCCGCCTTGCTGAATCAGCCGTAGTCTATTTTCAACCAATTGGTGATGACTGATTTGTCGCAAAATCAGCGTAAATGAATTTCCTTTCAATGCGCCAATGCGCAGTTTACGTTTCTGACGGGCTGTCGTCAGAACTTCACATCCTTCAAGCTGAAACGAGGCAAAATCAGGTTCCTGTTTGCCCGGTAAGTGCAAACAAAACCACTGTTCTGCCACGGCATGACGGTCTTTTAAACCGGCATAACTGACCGATCTAGACGGTATACCAGCAAAACGAGCGAGGTTATCTGCAACAAATTGGGTATTACAACCCGTTTTACGGATGTGCGCCATTAAGTGCTCACCTTCCCCATCAGGGGAAAATCCCAAATCTTCACAGACAATAAAATCTTCCGGCGAGGCTTTTAGTATCCCCGTCGCTTCTGGTTGCCCATACAGCCAGTTTAATTCAGCCAATACCATCAATTATTCCTTAACCAGCAAAGCAACCGATTCGCAAGCAATACCTTCTTTACGCCCAACAAATCCCAATTTTTCGGTAGTTGTGGCTTTAACATTGATATCATCAATGTGACATTGCAGATCTTCTGCCAGATTGACTCTCATTTGTGGGATATGCGGCAGCATTTTGGGTGCTTGAGCGATAATCGTAATATCCAGATTACCAATTCGATAACCCTTTTCTCTAATACGTGAATAGGCTTCGCGCAATAATTTACGGCTATCCACCCCTTTAAACGCTGGATCAGTATCTGGGAATAATTTCCCAATATCGCCCAATGCCGCAGCACCTAACAAAGCATCAGTTGCCGCATGGAGAGCAACATCACCATCGGAATGCGCCAATAACCCTTGCTCATAAGGAATACGAACACCACCGATAATAATCGGCCCTTCACCACCAAATTTATGCACATCAAAACCGTGTCCGATTCTCATGATGTCTATTCCTTCATTTTCTAGATAGATAAAATTCTGCCAATGCCAAATCCTCAGGACGCGTAACTTTTATATTGTCCGAACGCCCGTTAACCAACACTGGTTGGTAGCCACAATATTCCAGTGCGGAAGCTTCATCCGTAATGCTGGCGTGTTGCGAAAGTGCTTTTGACAAACAATCCCTTAGTAACATCAATGGAAAAAACTGCGGAGTCAGTGCATGCCAGAGATCTTGCCGTTCTACCGTATGGTCAATAACCTGACCAGTCCGTCCACGTTTCATCGTATCGCGGACCGGCGAGGCCAGAATACCTCCGCATGCAATATTTCCCTGTTCATCTTCTTCTGCTAATTGCAGCAAACGGTCAAGATCGTCACGGTGTAAACAAGGGCGGGCAGCATCATGCACTAAAACCCAACAATTATCATTGCCAGTCAAATGAGCGAGATGATTTAAACCAGCCAGCACAGAATCTGCTCGCTGTTCACCGCCAACTACCGTAGTAATGCGCGAATCTGATGCAACCTCAAGGGAATGAAACTGTGTATCCGCGGGATTTAAAACAATCACAACATGCCGAATACGGGGATGAGCAAGTAATAGAGCCAAGGTATGCTCAATAATGGTCTTTCCGGCAATAGACAGGTATTGCTTTGGGCAGTCCGAATTCATTCGGCTACCAATACCTGCTGCTGGCACCAAAGCAACAACACCAGCACAGGAACGAAGTAATAGATTGTTCATTTTAATTATTGAGTATTATTTGGAGTCGAGGGATGCGAAGTATTTTCTTTAGATTTATCAACGATTAAACGATAGAAAGTTTCACCCGGTTTGATCATGCCCAATTCACTACGGGATCGCTCTTCGATGGCTTCCTGTCCACCAGTAAGATCATCAATTTCCGCCGATAACTGATCGTTACGCGCTTTCAGTTTGCTGTTATTACGCTCTTGCATCGCAACATCATTCTTAACCCGCACATAATCGTGAATGCCGTTTTTACCAAGCCACAGTGAATACTGTAACCATCCAAGTAAAATCAGTAATAGTAGCGTCAGCTTACCCATTTCCGCCCCCTGAAATATTTGTCAATCATCCCATAACTCAAAGAATGACGCTACTATCACAAAACAGGGTAGGAGAAAAATAGTTGAATGAAGCTATTTTACACAAGCACATCACTGAAAACGCAATAATGTGCTTTTTGTTGACGTTATACGTGATGAACCCTTGAGCGTAGAATGCCGCTCTTTTCCAATGCCGCCAGCAACTGGGCCACAGAAGCTTCAACGGGTTGTTGGCCTGGAAGATAAATTTCCGGGTTATCGGGAACCTCATAGATTGAATCAATCCCCGTGAAATGACGAATCTCACCGGCACGAGCTTTTTTGTACAATCCTTTCGGATCACGAGATTCGCAAATTTCCAACGGCGTATCGACAAAAACTTCAATAAACTTCCCCGGTTCCAGCAGTTCACGAACCTTTTGCCGCTCTGCTTTATGAGGAGAGATAAAAGCCGTCAGCACGACTAAACCCGCATCGACCATCAGATTGGCAACTTCGCCTACACGGCGGATATTTTCCTGCCGGTCCTGTTCGGAAAAACCCAAATCACTACAAAGTCCATGACGCAAGTTATCGCCATCAAGCAAATAAGTTTTTATTCCCCGTTGAAACAGGGCCTGCTCTAAGGCCCCAGCCACCGTGGATTTCCCTGAACCCGATAAACCAGTGAACCAAATAACCAATGCAGGATGTCCATTTTCAACCTCCCGCTGCGCTCTGGTCAGTTGATGTGGATGCCAAACAACGTTTTCTGATGCCAGATTTTCAATGTCAGCCAATCTATTTACCTCCCAGTAAATCTCTAGCTCCCCAATGAGGGAAATGACGACGAATCAACCGATTCAATTCCAGTTCAAATTCGCTGAATTCTTTTGGCCCTTCATAAACATCTGTCTGAATTTCACGCACTAATCCCGCGCCAACAGTGACATTAGTTAACCTATCAATCAAGATGATGCCGCCGGTGTCGCTATTTTGCTGATAGCTATCGAGCATTAATGGTTCTTCAAAAGAAAATTCCACTGATCCGATGGCATTTAATGGTAAATCAACGGCCACCCGCTGTGTCAGGTGAGTAATATCCACCTGGTATTGAATATTCTCAACTTTCCCACGGCTCTTTTTACCCGCTACTTTGATATCAAGGTTCTGCCCCTGCACTAAAGGCTGTTCAGACATCCATACCACGTCCACCAGCGCATGTCGGGTAACCCTCATCTCATCATCGGCAGAAATTAGGAGATCACCCCGGCTGATATCAATTTCATCTTTCAGCACTACCGTAATAGCTTCACCCGGAACAGCAAAATCCAAATCACCATTGAAAGTTACGATCCGCTCCACCTGTGAGCCAATACCGGATGGCATGACTTTAATTTTCTGCCCTTTACGTAAAATCCCAGACGAAAGTGTGCCGCTGTAACCACGAAAATCGAGATCAGGCCGATTAACATATTGTACCGGGAAACGTAGTAACTGCTTTGATGCCTCCTTTTTTACATCGACTGTTTCAAGAATATCCAACAACGTCGGCCCTTCATACCAACTCATATTGCAACTTTGGGTGACAATATTATCGCCATCAAGTGCCGAGATCGGGACAAAATGAACGTCCAAATCTGTCGGCAATTGGGCAGCGAAATTCATATAATCCTGTTTGATCTGATGAAAAACTTCCTGACGGTATTCCATCAGATCCATTTTATTCACCGCGACCACCAAATAGCGGATACCTAGCAATGTACTAATAAAACTGTGGCGACGAGTCTGTTCCTGAACACCTTTACGCGCATCGATCAACAGAATAGAGAGATCACAAGTCGATGCCCCCGTTGCCATATTACGGGTGTACTGCTCATGTCCCGGTGTATCAGCAATGATAAATTTGCGTTTTTCTGTTGAAAAATAACGATAAGCTACATCAATGGTGATGCCCTGCTCGCGCTCTGCGGCAAGACCATCCACCAATAAAGCCAGATCTAATTTTTCACCCTGAGTACCGATACGTTTACTATCATTTTGCAAGGTTGAAAGCTGATCTTCGTAGATCTGACGGGTATCATGTAACAAGCGGCCAATTAGCGTACTTTTGCCATCATCCACGCTGCCGCATGTCAGGAAACGCAGTAGTCCTTTCTCTTGTTGAGCGCGTAGATAAGCTTCCACCCCGCCCTGTTCCTTAATTTGATGAGCAATGGCTTCATTCTGTGCAAGTGCTGACATGGTTGCTCTCCTTAGAAATAACCTTGACGTTTTTTCAGTTCCATAGAAGCCGATTGATCACTATCAATCAGCCGCCCTTGCCGTTCACTTGTCGTCGATATCAGCATCTCTTCAATAATTTCCGGCAATGTTTCAGCATCAGATTTCACTGCTCCCGTCAGCGGCCAACAACCAAGAGTACGGAAACGAACTTTGCGCTGGCTGATAACTTCGCCAGGTTTTAGATCAATCCGATCGTCATCAACCATAATCAGCGTACCTTCACGCTCCAATACTGGGCGTAATTTGGCAAAATAAAGAGGAACAATATCAATTTGCTCCAAATAGATGTATTGCCAAACATCCAATTCAGTCCAGTTAGACAGTGGGAATACGCGAATGCTTTCACCTTTATTAATCTGACCGTTGTAATTACGCCACAATTCAGGACGCTGGTTTTTAGGGTCCCAACGATGTGAGCGATCACGGAAGGAATAGATCCGCTCCTTGGCCCGTGATTTCTCTTCATCACGGCGGGCGCCGCCGAAAGCGGCATCAAAACCATATTTATCCAACGCCTGTTTTAACCCTTCCGTTTTCATAATGTCAGTATGTTTGGCGCTACCATGCACAAATGGATTGATTCCCATTGCTTCCCCTTGCGGGTTACGATACACCAATAACTCAAAGCCGTAGTTCTTCGCTGTACGATCACGAAAATCGTACATTTCGCGAAATTTCCATCCCGTGTCCACATGCAGCAAAGGAAATGGCAATGTTCCCGGATAGAACGCCTTGCGTGCAAGATGAAGCATGACCGAAGAATCTTTACCGATAGAGTAAAGCATCACCGGGTTTTCAAACTCGGCGGCCACTTCCCGTATAATATGAATACTTTCAGCTTCAAGTTGCTGCAAGTGTGTCAATCTTTTCTCATCCATTACAACTCCTTATGCAAAATCGACTACTGCCGGACGGCTTATCTTGGCAATAGATTGTTGCCCAAACCAAGCTATCTGATGGTGGAGTTGAGCCACCTCTCCCACCACCAATAAGGCCGGCGACGGTGCCTGCTGTGCTAACTGTTCCAGTTCAAGCAAAGTGCCGGTTAACACTTGCTGCTCCAGACGAGTACCACAACCAATGACAGCTACTGGTGTATCTTCCGCTCGCCCATGTAAAATTAATTGATGACTTATCAAGGCGGCTTTGACCGTCCCCATATAAATCACCAGAGTCTGATGACCTCTGGCTAAAGCCGGCCAATCCAACTCATTACCCTTTTCTCGACAATGACCGGTAATAAACGTAATACTCTGTGAATGTTCCCGGTGAGTTAGCGGAATTCCTGCGTAAGCCGTCGCTCCGATGGCGGCAGTAATGCCCGGTACAACTTGAAAAGGAATGCCTGCCGATGCTGCAATCTGTAATTCCTCACCGCCACGGCCAAAAATAAAGGGATCACCGCCTTTAAGACGAACCACTTTTTTCCCCTGTCTGGCAAATTTCACAATCAATCGGTTAGTTTCCTCCTGAGAAACAGAGTGATTACCTGCCCTTTTGCCAACACAAATTTTATCCGCATCACGGCGAACCAGATCCAGTACCTCGCTGCTAACCAAATGATCATAAAGCACCACATCTGCCTGCTGAATAACCTGTAATCCCTTTAATGTCAGCAATCCCGGATCACCAGGACCCGCTCCAACCAAAGCCAGTTCTCCCTGCGAATCAGACTGTTCCAGTTGTTGTTCAAGCTGTTTTTCCGCCTGTTGAATCTGACCGTTTGCAACCAACATAGCGAAACGTCCATTAAAAGCCTGTTCCCAAAAAGAACGACGCTGGCGCATGGAAGTGAATCGCTGTTTCACTCGTTCACGCCAATTGCCAGCAATTTTCGCCATCGCACCAAGACTGGAAGGCAGTAATGCTTCCAATTTCTCGCGGATTAAACGCGCTAATACCGGCGCTTTTCCCGCCGATGATATCGCCACCAAAACCGGGGAACGGTCGATAATTGATGGAAAAATAAATGAGCAATGAGATTGATCATCAACCACATTGACCAAAATACCGCGCTTATCAGCCACAGAAAAAACCTGATGATTTAGAATACGATCATCAGTCGCAGCAATGACCAAAAAAATGCCATCAAGATATTCAGGCTGGAATTCTCCCTTATACCATTCCAGCTCGCCAGCTTGATAACGTTGTTGTAATTCAGAGCGCAATTCAGGCGCTACAACCCGTAATAATGCACCTGCCCGTAGTAGTAGAGTCGCCTTACGCGCGGCCACCTCTCCACCACCGACAAGTAATACAAGTCGCCCTTTCAGCTCAACAAATATCGGTAAGTAATCCACGATTGCCCTTGATATCCAGTGAAATATTTATAAGTACTGAAACTGTTTCGAATGAATATATGAGTCGGCGGTAAAGTTATAAAATGACAAAAAAGAATTAATTGTTCTGTAATGGAATATAGGCGATCTCGCCAAAATAGCTTTTCAGTAGATTGCATGAGGATAAAGATGACAATGCAAAATACAATGGTAATAGCCGGACAGCCGGCTGTTAATTGTTTTTCAGACTATTTATATTACGCCCTAAAACAAGGCGAGGGCTTTATCATCGATCCCACTCAAGAAATACCGGGTTTTTAGTTCTCATGTAACCCACATTCTCGCTTCAAGCCAAAAAAACGGGTTTGTTCTTCACTCATGCCCGGTTCCCATTTTTGAGTTGTATGGATGTCACCAACAGAAAGATAACCTTGTTCCCATAATGGATGATATTCCAAACCATGCTTTGTCAGATATTGATGCACAAGCCGGTTATCCCAGTCGATAATCGGCAAAATCTTAAATACCCCCCGCTGTATAGCCAGAACCGATAATTTTGATCGACTTTCAGATTGCTGACGGCGTAAACCAGCAAACCAACTTTGTGCATTTAGACTTTTTAAAGCCCGATTCATTGGTTCAACTTTATTAATCTGATTGTAGCGTTCTATTCCTTCCACTCCTTGTTCCCACAATTTCCCATAGCGAGCTTCCTGCCAGGCCGGAGAATGGTCAGCACTGAATACTTGCAAATTCAGTTTCAACTGCGTTGTGAGTTTATCTATGAATTGATAAGTTTCAGGGAATAGATAACCGGTATCAGTAAGAATGACCGGAATATCAGGATATTCTTGTGTCACTAAATGAAGACATACCGCCGCCTGAATACCAAAACTGGAGGAAAGAACAAACTCCCCTGGCAAATTTTCTAATGCCCAGTTTATCCTCTGGTGAGCATCCATCATTTCAAGCCGCTGATTAATCTCAGCCAGTGATTGCTCTTGCTGTTCAGCCGTCATACTGACAAATTGAGATAAACTAAATTGGCTCATACAGCCTCCTGCCAATCGTAAAAATCGCGGGCTGAATCCAGTACTGGCTTGATAATGTCCGTGCGGATCAGGAAATCTCCAAAACCTTCATTTGATTGCCGCCCTACTGCCCAACGCCCAATGAGTTCATCCATGATGGATAAGATCTCTTGTGAGCTGATATTTTCTTTATACATGCGTGGAATACGGGTGCCAATTCGATTACCGCCAAGATGAAGGTTATAACGATCAAGCGCTTTGCCAACTAGCCCTACCTCCGCCAACATTGCTCTACCGCAACCATTTGGACAACCTGTCACCCGCAAAACAATATGTTCATCACCAATACCGTGTTTATTCATCAGCTGTTCAATATGGGTGACAAACTCCGGTAAAAAACGTTCAGCCTCAGCCATTGCTAATGGGCATGTTGGGAAAGAGACACAAGCCATTGAGTTTTCACGCTGAACGGTGGTTTTATCGTCAATCAATCCATGCTGACGGGCGATAGTTTCAATGCTTTGTTTATCACTTTCAGGAATACCAGCAATGATTAAGTTCTGATTGGCCGTCAGGCGAAAATCCCCTTTATGTATTTTTGCAATTTCAGCAACACCGCTTTTCAGCGACCTGCCGGGATAGTCCAAAAGGCGACCATTTTCAATAAACAACGTTAAATGCCATTTATCATCAATGCCTTTCAGCCAGCCAATTTGATCACCACGACCCGTGAATTCATAAGGCCGAACTGCCTCAAATTTCACGCCGGCGCGTCTCTCTACCTCTTCTCTAAAAGTGTCAACACCAACCCGCTCCAATGTATATTTGGTTTTGGCATTTTTGCGTTCAGTCCGATTGCCCCAGTCACGCTGAGTTGTCACTACAGATTCCGCAATCGCCAACGTATGCTCAAGTGGAATATAACCAAACTCACTCGCCATACGTGGATAGGTATTTTTATCGCCGTGAGTCATCGCCAAACCACCACCCACTAGCACGTTAAAACCAACCAACTTGCCACCTTCTGCAATGGCGACAAAGTTCAGATCGTTAGCATGCAGATCAACATCATTCTGTGGAGGAATGACTACCGTGGTTTTGAACTTACGCGGCAAATAAGTCGACCCAAGAATCGGCTCTTCATCGGTTGTTGCGACTTTTTCTTTATCCAACCAGAGTTCAGCATAAGCACGAGTACGCGGCAGTAAATGTTCTGAGATTTTCTTCGCCCATTCGTAAGCTTGCTGATGTAACTCTGATTGAATGGGATTCGAGGTACAAAGTACATTGCGGTTAACATCATTTGCCGTCGCAAGCGAATCCAATCCAATTTGATTCAGCAATTGATGCGCAGGTTTTACATTCCCTTTTAGAATGCCATGAAATTGAAATGTCTGACGGTTGGTCAAACGAATACTGCCATAAAGGGTATTCTCTTCAGCAAACTTATCAATACCTAACCATTGCTGTGGCGTAATCACGCCACCCGGCAGACGACAGCGCAACATCATTGCATGACGTGGCTCCAATTTTTGCTCTGTACGTTCAGCACGGATATCACGATCATCCTGCTGATACATGCCATGAAAACGAATCAACAGGAAATTGTCCCCTTCAAAACCTCCCGTCAAGCCATTAGTTAAATCTTCACTAATCGTACCTCTCAAGAAGTTACTTTCCTGCTTCATACGTTCACTGTCAGCCAGTTTACCTTCAACAATCAAAGGACCATGTTGTTTATCGTTCATTAGTACACATCCCTCTGATAACGGCGCTCAAGACGCAGTTCACTTAAAAATTCATCTGCCTGTTCGCTATCCATGCCGCCATGCTCAGCAATAATATCCAATAACGCATGTTCCACATCTTTCGCCATGCGGTTTGCATCACCACACACATACAGATGTGCTCCTTCCTCCATCCAACGCCACACTTCTTCACCTTGCTCACGCAGCTTGTCCTGAACATAAACTTTATGCTGCTGATCACGGGACCATGCCAAATCAATACGGGTCAACAAGCCATCTTTGACATAACGCTGCCACTCCACCTGATAGAGAAAATCTTCAGTAAAATGTGGATTACCAAAGAACAACCAATTTTTCCCTTCAGCGCCATCAGCCTCCCTTTGCTGCATAAATGCCCGAAATGGCGCAATTCCAGTTCCCGGCCCAATCATGATGACAGGCGTGCGTGGATTAGCAGGCAGACGAAAATTATCGTTATGCTCAATAAAAATACGAATATCGCCATTTTCCTGTAAACGATCTGCCAGATAGCCGGATGCGCCGCCGGTGCGGGCCCGTCCGTTAATTTCATAACGAACCACACCAACTGTAAGATGGACTTCATTTTCCACTTCTGCCTGAGAAGACGAAATTGAATAGAGTCTTGGTGTCAAAGGTCTCAGTAAATCAATAAATTGCTGTGCTTCTGGTTGAGAAGCCGCTTCTCTTATCATATCGACGATCGGTTTGCTGTGAGCGTATTGCTGTAATGCTTGTTTATCGGCAATTAAAGAAAGTAATTTTTCATCTTTCGCCAGAACAGCATACTTTTCTACAATCACACTGGTATTTTGAGTTAGCTCAACATGGCTGATCAGTGCTTCCCTTAATGGCAATTTCTGTCCATTAACTTCAATCTGTTCTGTTCCTTGCAACCAGAGCAAATTCAATACTTCATCCACCAAATCCGGATCATTTTCAAACCAGACGCCTAAAGCATCACCTGGTTGATAACGTAAACCAGAATCACCCAGATCAATTTCAATATGGCGAACATCTTTATCAGAACCACGGCCTGTTATTTTCTGACGGATAGATAAGGCGGCTATCAGTGGCTTCTGTTTAGTATAAGAAGTTGAGAAAACTTCATTTACCGATCTGCTCGGTGTAGAAGCAATCACAGTACCTATCTCAGCCGGAATACGCTGTTTCAGGATTCCAGTTAATTGTTTACGCCACTGAGCCGCAACCTGCTGATATTCCACATCTCCATCTACACGTTCCAGAAGCCGTTTAGCACCTAATTCATTCAGACGATTATCGAAATCTTTTCCAGCCTGACAGAATCGCTCATAAGAGGTATCACCCAGACCAAAAACCGCAAACACCATATCATTCAGTTTTGGGGCCTTTTTAGAATAAAGATATTTATACAATGCCACTGCTTCCTCAGCAGGCTCTCCTTCACCTTGAGTAGAAGCAATAATTATCAGTACTTTCTCTTGAGCAATTTGTTTGAATTTATAATCCCCGGCATTGAACAAATTGACATTGAGTTTCTCTGCTAACAAATCATCGCGGAGCTGCTCAGCTAAACGACGAGCATTACCAGTTTGTGAAGCTGAAATTAATGTAATCGTCTCCTGTGCCGGAACCGCCGGAGCCACAGCCTGAACTTGTGATTGTTGATTCACCATTCCCCAAAAATAACCAGACAGCCAGGCTAATTGAGTCGGTGAAAAATCCCCAATTGCCGATTGCAAACGCGCTAGCTGTTCAGGTGAAACCGGAAGAAGTGAAATTGAAGGTGGTTTTATGCTCATTGTCCTGTGCTGCCCTTTACGATTACCAATGTCCGTTATTTTGAGTAAATAAAATAAATAGGGATGGTTTGTAAGGTTATCTCAGCGAGTTGTTACTATTTAAAGAAACTATCGCAATATCAAATAACCAAAACGCCTAACCATATTTACAGATTTAATATATCTATAAAACAGTTAATAAGAGCGATTGCAAAAAAATGAAAAAACCGGGTTTAATTCAGAAGATCGGGTAGAATAGCGGGTTTTTTGAAGTCAGGGAGAACCACTATGAGCACAACGATTTTTAAAGATTTTCAGTTTGAAGCCGCCCACTGTCTGCCACATGTCCCAAAAGGCCATAAATGCGGTCGCCTTCATGGGCACTCATTTATGGTACGACTGGAAATTACCGGGGAGGTCGATCCTCATAGTGGCTGGATTATGGACTTTGCCGATTTAAAAGCCCTATTCAAACCCGTTTGGGAACAGCTAGATCACCATTATCTGAATGATATCCCTGGCCTGGAAAATCCAACCAGCGAAGTATTAGCTACCTGGATTTGGGATAAAGTTAAACCAACAATTCCACAACTCAGTGCCGTTATGGTGAAAGAAACCTGTAACGCGGGAGCTATTTTCCGCGGTAAATGAAACAACTTACTGCACCAGGAAACCTCCAGTGCAGTAAGCTTTTCTCAGGCGATATTCAAATATTTATGTGTTTGCATAGAAAACCGCCAATTACGGGCAATACAGGTTTCAATACATAAACGGGTAGCGTCTTCTTTCTGGCTAATAGGTTGCAGTGCAATAATACGCGATGAGTTGTCATCCAATGTCGCTAATAACTCATCCAATGCTTCAATATCTCTTTCTCTCGCAACCGGATATTTTATTTCATTAGCCCTTTGCAAAGCCTGCTGCAATATCTGGTAACCACCGCGCATATTAACTTTTGGTGAAACTGTCACCCAAGTAGTAGCAGAACACTTAACATGATACGTACCACTAGTTTCTATCTGGCATTGGTAGCCAAGGCTTTCTAACTCTTCGATCAGAGGTATAAGATCATAAAGGCAAGGCTCACCACCAGTAATAACAACATGACGTGCGGTATATTTCTGTTGAACAAACAGCGCTGCAATTTGCTTAGGAGATGCTTCACTCCATTCATTGCTTTCACTCGTCTTCAGCAAAATTGTTTTCAATGTCCGTTGCTTTTCCGCTTCTTTATCCCAAGTGTGTTTAGTATCACACCAGCTACAACCAACCGGACACCCTTGCAGACGAATAAAAATTGCCGGGACTCCAGCAAAAACACCTTCTCCCTGCAATGTCTGGAATATTTCGTTAATCGGGTAAAACATAAAAATCTCTGGTTTCATTAAGGCAAGCGCGCATTATTACAGATATCTATCCCGCGAACATCAATCTTTATGGTAAGGTACGGGGTTTGCTTCGCTTGGCTAACGTGCGACTTGTCGAGGCATCGTGTGCTTAAAATATATCTAGCACTGAAAAAGTGACAGGAATAAATAATGCAGAATAATGAAACTCAGCTGAAACGGGGTCTAACCGGGCGGCACATCCGCTTTATGGCATTAGGCTCCGCAATAGGCACAGGGCTGTTCTATGGCTCCGCAGCTGCTATTCAGCAAGCTGGACCAGCCGTATTACTCGCCTATTTAATCGGCGGTGCTGCCGTATTTATGGTGATGCGTGCATTAGGCGAAATGGCTGTTCACCATCCAGTAGCCGGTTCTTTTTCACACTATGCCAGCCATTACCTCGGCCCTTTAGCCGGATTTCTAACCGGATGGAATTATATATTCGAAATGCTGATCGTTTGCCTGGCTGACGTTACTGCATTCGGTTTCTATATGAAACTCTGGTTCCCCCACGTGGAACAGTGGATCTGGGTGCTAAGCATTGTCTGCTTTATTGGCGCAATTAATCTTTGCCATGTGAAAATTTTCGGTGAAATGGAATTCTGGCTTTCGATTGTGAAAGTCACCGCAATTATCGCTATGATTGTCGGCGGCATCACTATCATGATCTATGGGTTCGGCCAAGAAACAGATCATGCAACCGGCATTGCCAGTTTGTGGGAATATGGCGGTTTTATGCCTAATGGCATAACTGGCGTGATAGCTTCACTCGCCATTGTAATGTTTGCTTTTGGTGGTATTGAAGTCATTGGTATCACTGCCAGTGAAGCCAAAAATCCCGAAAAAACAATTCCAAAAGCAATCAACGCTGTCCCTTTCCGTATTCTGCTGTTCTATGTACTGACTCTGTTTATTTTAATGTGCATCTATCCGTGGAATCAGATCGGTCAAGAAGGTAGTCCATTCGTACAGATTTTTTCCAGCTTAGGTATCAATTCTGCTGCTAATATTCTCAATATCGTCGTGATTACTGCCGCAGTTTCAGCAATTAATAGCGATATTTTTGGTGCTGGCCGTATGATGTATGGCATGGCCCAAGAAGGACAAGCGCCTAAATCATTCACCAAGCTGAGCCGTAATGGCGTACCCTGGATGACTGTGATCGTTATGTCAGCAGTTCTGTTAATTGGAGTTATACTCAACTATATGATTCCGGAAGAAATTTTCGTTATCATTGCCTCTATCGCAACATTTGCTACTGTATGGGTATGGTTGATGATCCTACTTTCTCAGGTTGCTATGCGCCGCAAAATGAGCAAAGAAGAAGTTAAGACCCTGAAATTTCCCGTTCCTATGTGGCCAATAGCACCAGTATTAACCATTATCTTTATGGTATTTGTTATTGCATTACTGGGCTATTTCGAAAAAACCCGCATTGCATTAATTGTGGGAATTATATGGATAGTTTTGTTATCAATAACCTATTTTTTAAGCATAAAGAAAAACACTTCTCAACCACATCAGTTGAATAAATAATATTTACACTTATAAGTGCCAGATTATTCTGGCATTTATTATAACTCATTCAAAAAAATATTTTTTTATTCATCTCAATGTTATTTTTATATATTATTTAAAATAAATCTTATTTCATAAATAAAAATATTTATTTATAATGAATTAAATGAGAATTCAATTCATTATAAATAGACAAATATATTCTTATAATAAAGAGTTAATAGAAATTTACAACAAGAGGATTATGATCAGAAGCATCAGTAGGTATTACAATGGCATTAGCTATATTCAACTCTCGGTAAAAAATAAAATCCAAAGGCCTGCCAAACGCGATTGTTCGATAGTCGTCAGTAAAAGATACTTCTTCAAGGTGTAAATATCTAGTAAAGCGTTTTAAAGCATTTAATCGTTGCTTACTCCATGCATTAAAGTCACCAGCCATAATTACTGGGCCATTATGTAAACGAACATGAGCTCCAATATTATTCAACTGACGGCTATACACATCCACACCAAAACTGAAATTTATCGCATGCACATTAATAACCATCAAATGACGATTATCCTGCAAAAGATAAACAGTGATGAGAGCTGATTTAGATAAACGTAAAAGAGGCTCTTTCTCTCTCAATGGACAACAATAAACAGGGTGAGAAGTTGCTAATGTCATTACACCAGAAGGGTGCTGTGGTAATAGAAATGCAGGAACTTGATCGGCTATCAGACAATTTGAGGTAGCAAATTCAACTAAATCAGGAGTTGTCTGCGCTTCTTGCAATAAAATCAACTGGCTTTCGTTAGTTAGCTCCTTCAAAACCTTTCGCCATGCAGGACGCTGCTGTTTATAGATATTCCATACAACAACCCTAAGCTTATTTGTGCCAGTGATCAAAGGAGTACCTACAGGTAATGCATTCCCAAGCTGATGAGTCGACATAGGAAAGACACGCTCAACAGGCTGGCCCGCGACATACCTTATCGCATAGGTTTTTTTTACCACGTAAAAAACCTCTTAAATACAGAATAACTATAAAAACTATCCTATTTTATCAAATATCATAAGGTAATTATTGATTTTAATACTCATGAACGACAAAAAACCCTGAGATTTCTCTCAGGGTTTCTCTACTAACTAAGGTGGCGGTGCGGACGGGGCTCGAACCCGCGACCCCCGGCGTGACAGGCCGGTATTCTAACCAACTGAACTACCGCACCACCGAATTCTCTGTGATTTTATGTCGCTGCTACAACATAAAACCTAAACATCAATCTTGGTAGTTTACAAACAGCTTTCGTGCCATTTTCCCTTCGGACCGTCGCCATCCGCGACGTTCAACTCCGTTCCCGACGGAGTTATCCTACTCTCTACCATTGTGCCTTATGTCACTGTTTT
>NZ_JAPFCD010000059.1:0-30442 GCF_026153155.1 Photorhabdus aballayi
ACCCGTCATCTTTCAAGTTGCCTCTTTGTTGGCTGCACTCGCTCACCCCGGTCACATAGTTTGGATTCACTCCTTTGCCGTCGCGATGCATCTTGAAATCCATAGGGTATATAATAATAACCAAAAAAATTTCCTACAGCCTTCATTGCTTCAAACCCAAAAGAAAAAATGTTCATTGAATGCTATCTGACAATTGCTTAGAACAGGCCAGAAAACAGTCGAAATAATATCTTTTCTAATTTTCCTCTTCGCTTATCACAAAATATTAATCATTTTACTTTTCATAAAACACCATTAAGAATAACAGTAATTATTTCATAACTTTATCACTCAAAAAGTAATTATTATAAGTGTGATTATAAATTTTGTTATTGCATTGCCGCAGCAATTTAAATAAACAATATATAATAACGTTATGAAATAATTAATGTGAAAATAATACCATTTTATCTATCCACTATTTTCAACTTATTTCAGTCCGTTATCAGACATCATATTTGCTGCCTTATTTTAATGAACATTAAGCATCTTTTTACGATATTCATGGGACTCAGGGCAGCATAACTATTTTATTTAATATTTAAAAGGAATAAACATGAGCACACTCACCCCCGAACTGATACAACAAGCACAAAAAGCTAACCGACTGCATGAAGCAAGTATCCTCAAACGAGCTAATCCCCAGTTACAAAATGCGATACATCTTGCTATTACAGAGCCTCATGCTGATCAGCAAGGTTATAACAGTAAATTCGGTGGCCGCGCCAGTCAGTATGTCATCCCCGGCTCAGTTGCTTCTATGTTCTCTCCCGCCGCTTATCTGACTGAACTTTATCGGCAGGCGCGCGGTTTACATGCAGATAATTCCGATTATCATTTGGATAAACGCCGCCCTGATTTAAAATTACTGACACTCAGCCAGCAAAATATGGATGATGAAGTTTCTACACTTTCTCTATCTAATAAGGTGTTGATGGAGGGGATTAAAACGCTGACTGGGCTAGAAAACCATACTGATGTAATGAAAGCGCTATCAACCTTTCGCCCTGCTGGTTCAATGCCATATCACGATGCTTATGAAAATATATGCAAAGTTATTCAGTTACAAAATCCAATATTCGACCAATTTAGCCCATCCCCAGAAACAGATATCGCCAAGTTGAAATATCAAGCTTCCCTATTAGAGATTAATATTTCCATCTCTCCAGAGCTATTTAATATCCTAACAGAGCAGATTACAGATGACGAAGAAGAGATTAAAAAGCTCTATAAAAAAAACTTTAACGATATTCAGCCCTCTTTAATGGCAACGCTAGAATCTCTAAAAAGCTATTATAATTTGACTGATGAGGAAGTTAACCAGTTTATTGACCAACGAAATATTAAGCTAATACATGATGAAATGAATTCCGAATATGGCAGCCAACAACCGGCTCAATATTATCTACTCAGGCTTAATAAGATTATCCTTCTGTCACGAGCCACAGAAATGGCACCAGAATCCCTTAAAAACATTGCCTTTAGTAGAACTTATCAGGCAATATCCCAACCGATAGAAATCGCCCTGGAATATAGCCCTACTATATACGACGACCTGAACGATATACCAGACATCAATACAGCAATATTAAATAAAATCTTTCGCGTTAAATACTATATGCAGCGTTACGGTATTGATGCTGAAACTGCATTGATTCTGTGCAATACACCAATTTCACAAAATTACTTTAGCAGTAGCCCCGATCAATTTAGTCGTTTATTTAATACCCCACCATTGAATGGTCAGGATTTTCACGTTTGGGATGAAGAGATTAATTTAAGCCCAAACAATACAGATAGCAGGCAAAAAGAGGTGCTTAAACGTGCTTTTAATGTCGATGATATTTCACTTTATCAATTAATAAAGATGACTCATCGTGATAATGAAAATGGAAAAATAATCAATAATTTAACTAATATTTCTTATCTCTATTTAGCCAAATTACTGGCAGATGTCCATCAGTTAACTGTTAATGAACTGAATTTACTGCTGGTTGCCATAAATGAAGGATCAACTCATTTATCTGGGATTAATGATGACAATCTGGCTATTCTGATCGATAAACTTTATAACGTTACCCAGTGGTTGCGTACACAGAAATGGAATACGTACCTATTGTTTATGATGACCACCACCAGCTATAACAAAAATCTAACTTCGGAAATCCAGAACCTACTAGATGCTGTTTACAATGGTTTGCAAGGCTTCAACAGCGGAAATGAGACAAATCTTCTGTTGAAAATATCTCCTTATATTGCCGCCGCTCTGCAATTGCCGTCTGAAAATGCAGCTTATTATGTACTCACCTGGGCAGATAAACTCAAACCCAGCGACGGCAAAATGACAGCAACAAAATTCTGGGAATGGTTGCAATCTCAACGCAATTCAGAACAATCCACCACTGTAATAGAAGAACAAACAGTCCAATATTGCCAGTGTCTGGCACAACTGGCGCTGATTTATCATTCCATCGGCCTTAGTGAAAACACTTTACGTCTGTTTGTCACACAACCGCGGCTCTTTGACCTTACCGCAGGAACAGCGTCGACACACAACGCATTATCGCTGATAAAGCTGACGCATTTTACTAACTGGGTTAACTCTCTGGGCGAAAAAGCCTCTTCTATATTAGCCGAATTTGAAAACGGAACATTAGAAGCAAAACAGTTGGCTGATGCCATGAATCTTGATAAAAATCTACTGGAGCAAGCCAAGACTCAAGCTAAAGTTAATTTCTCCAACTGGACATCTATCGACGCCATCCTGCAATGGGTTAATATCGCGCGTCAATTGAACGTTTCTCCGCAAAGCGTTTCAGATCTGGTGAAATTATTAACCACAGCCCTCCCCCAGACCTATGACAAATGGGAAAACGTCGCTGCGACATTAACCGCAGGACTAGACACCCAAAAGGCCGATGCCCTGCATATTTTTCTGGATGAGTCTCGTAGCGCCGCATTGAGTAAATACTATATCGGTAAAGTTGCTAGTCAAAATCCAGCGATTAAAAACCGTGATGATCTGTACCAGTATTTATTGATTGATAACCAAGTTTCCGCCGCCATCAAAACCACACCGATTGCAGAAGCTATCGCCAGCATCCAACTGTATGTCAACCGGGCATTGAAAAGGATGGAGGGTGATGCAGTCACAAGTGTCATCAGCCATCCGTTCTTTACCCATTGGGATAAATACAATAAACGCTACAGCACCTGGGCCAGTATTACTAAACTCATTTACTACCCAGAAAATTACATCGATCCGACGATACGCATCGGGCGAACAAAAATGATGGATACGTTGCTGCAATCCATCAGCCAGAGTCAATTAAATACCGATACGGTAGAAGACGCCTTTATGTCTTATCTGACGTCGTTCGAACAGGTAGCTAATCTAGAAATCATTAGCGCCTATCATGACAACATCAATAGCAATCGGGGATTAACCTATTTTATCGGACATAGCAAAACGGAAGTGAACCAATATTATTGGCGCAGTGTAGATCACAATAAATTCAATGATGGTAAGTTTCCTGCTAACGCCTGGAGTGAATGGCACAAAATTGATTGCCCAATGAATCCCTATAAGGAGACTATTCGCCCGGTAATTTTCCAATCTCGCCTGTATCTGATCTGGCTGGAGCAAAAGAAAATTGCTAAACAGGCAGATAATAATCAAACCATTGAAGATTATCATTATGAACTAAAATTAGCGCATATCCGTTATGACGGCACCTGGAATACACCAATAACCTTTGATGTCAGTGACAAAGTATCTGATGTTTTAATCCCTGAGTCATTAAAGGAACAATGGATAAGATTTAAGGAAATATTGAAACAATCAGAGCAGAATCTGGCACAACTGGAGAAAAGACCAGAGCAGAAGAAACTGGCGCCAGCAATAACGGAACTAAAGGAAATAATAGAGGGACAGAAGAAATCGAAGATACAGATGCAACAGAAGATAGAGGAGATAATAACGCAACCAACAAAATTCTATTGTGCAAATTATCAAGGCGAAGATAAATTACTGGTCATATTTTATAGCAAACAGGATAAAATAAACGCATATGAAAAAGAAGTCATAGAAATAGTCACAACAGCAGAGAAATCAGTAAAATTAGTAGAAAAATATGATTTAGAAGGAACCTCAATAATAGAAAGAAAAAAAACAAGAATAGAAATAGAAGAAAAACCAGAAGTACTCATGCAAGGGCTACGTATCTCCTCAAACATGTTATTTGAAGATATCAATTCTGACGATGACATAATTCAAATTCGTAACCAGTTTGATATCAATACTGCGGATAATCGCATCATAATGGTTAATAATCGGCATGAGATCGCTTCATCAGAGACAACTGATGACGATAATATTTTGGTTATTCACCATGAAACAAACGGGGCGCAATATATGCAGTGGGGAGGTTATCGTATTCGCCTTAATACGCTGTTTGCCCGTAAATTAATTAGTCGCGCCACAGCCGGAATCGATACTATTTTAAGTATAGAGACACAGAAATTGCCAGAACCTCAGTTAGGGAAAGGATTTTTTACTCATCTCACTCTTCCTAAATATGATCAAAACGTACATGGCAATGAGCGTTGGTTTAAAATTCACATAAGGAATGATAATGGATTGATGAATGTATACTACAAGGGAATATTAACTGACACTGCAACTAGCATCACTCTTTTTATCCCTTGGTCTAATACACAATCTCGTGTCGAAATAGCAGTAGAATATAAGAATAAATTCTATTTTGAACAACAAAAATGGGAAACTGCTTTATTTCATTTTGATGAAATTAATAAGAAAATTGTGTTAGTTAATGATGCAGATAATAAGTCAATAGTGATAAATGATACTGATGCCATCGTCAATAAATATAAAGGCTTTCTTGATGTTTCCATTCTTACCGATCAACACACGGAACCAATGGATTTCAACGGAGCCAATAGCCTCTATTTCTGGGAATTGTTCTACTATGCTCCGATGCTGATTGCTCAACGTTTGCTACACGAACAAAACTTCGATGAAGCCAACCGTTGGCTGAAATATGTCTGGAACCCAGCCGGTTATATTGAGCATGGTCAGATCCAGCACTACCGCTGGAATGTCCGCCCATTATTAGAAGACACCAATTGGAACGATGATCCACTAAATTCCGTCGATCCCGATGCTATAGCGCAATA
The DNA here is from genome assembly GCF_026153155.1 of Photorhabdus aballayi. Lineage (NCBI taxonomy): Bacteria > Pseudomonadati > Pseudomonadota > Gammaproteobacteria > Enterobacterales > Morganellaceae > Photorhabdus > Photorhabdus aballayi. The sequence continues at coordinate 5,236 of NZ_JAPFCD010000059.1, forward strand.
TGATCCCATGCACTACAAAGTCGCTACTTTCATGCGCACCCTTGATTTGTTGCTGGCCCGTGGAGATTATGCCTATCGTCAGTTAGAACGAGACACACTTAACGAAGCTAAGATGTGGTATATGCAAGCATTGCATCTGTTAGGCGATAAACCCGATTTACCGTTCAGTTCAGAGTGGAGTAAGCCAAATTTAGGTGACGCTGCCAAAATGGAAAAGCAAGAAGAACACGCCCAGGCAATGGCCGCCCTGCGACAAGGTGATGTTGACCAGCACAGCAACCCAACAGATCTTTTCTTGCCACAGGTCAATGAAGTGATGCAAAACTACTGGCAGACACTGGAGCAACGGCTGTACAACCTACGCCATAACCTCTCTATCGACGGCCAGCCGCTACATCTGCCTATTTACGCCACACCGGCAGATCCAAAAGCATTACTTAGCGCCGCTGTCGCTAGCTCCCAAGGTGGAGTCGCTCTCTCACAGCCATTTATGTCACTGTGGCGTTTCCCACAGATGCTGGAAAACGCGCGTGGTATGGTCAGTCAGCTCACTCAATTCGGCTCCACGTTACAAGGTATTATCGAACGTCAGGATGCGGAAGCCTTAAACACACTATTGCAGAATCAAGCAGCAGAACTGATATTGACCAATCTCAGCATACAGGACAAAACCATCGCAGAATTGGATGCGGAAAAAACCGTACTGGAAAAATCCAAAGCCGGGGCACAATCACGCTTTGACAGCTACAGAAAGTTATACGACGAAAATATCAATGCGGGTGAAAACCGGGCTATAGCATTGCATGCCTCCGTTGCTGGCCTCAGCACCGCCCTGCAAGCATCGCATCTGTCAGGCGCTGCGCTTGATCTGGCGCCTAACATTTTCGGTTTTGCTGATGGCGGTAGCCGTTGGGGGGCAATTGCCGAAGCAACAGCTAATGTTATGGAATTCTCCGCCAGTGTGATGAACACCGAAGCGGATAAAATCAGCCAGTCTGAAGCCTATCGCCGCCGCCGTCAGGAATGGGAAATCCAGCGTAATCATGCCGAAGCAGAGATAAAACAGATCGATGCTCAACTTCAATCACTGACAGTACGCCGTGAAGCTGCGGTATTGCAAAAAACCAGCCTAAAAACCCAACAGGAACAGACTCAGGCGCAATTAACTTTTCTGCAACGTAAATTCAGTAATCAAGAGTTGTACAACTGGCTACGCGGTCGGCTAGCTGCTATCTACTTCCAATTTTACGATTTGGCCGTAGCGCGTTGTCTGATGGCTGAAATGGCTTATCGTTGGGAGACTAATGAGACCACAGCAAGCTTCATCAAACCCGGCGCCTGGCAGGGAACCCATGCGGGTTTACTGGCTGGTGAAACTTTGATGCTGAATCTGGCACAAATGGAAGATGCCCATTTGAGGTGGGATCAACGCGCTCTGGAAGTGGAACGGACCATTTCATTGACGCAACACTATGGAGCACTGCCAGAAAAATCGTTTAATTTAACCACACGGATTTCTACCCTGCTAGCAGGTGGTACAACTGACTCCATTGATGATCATCCCGTTACATTAGAAAACGGCCAACTCAGTGCCAAAATCTCTCTGTCAGGTTTGTCATTAGATAATGACTACCCAGATGGCAACGGCGTAGGCAACATTCGACGTATTAAACAAATCAGTGTCACCCTGCCAGCCCTGTTAGGGCCATATCAGGATATACAAGCCATTCTGTCCTACGGAGGAAATGAAACCGGATTAGCTGAAAGCTGTAAATCACTGGCGATTTCTCATGGGATCAATGACAGCGGTCAATTCCAGTTGGATTTTAACAACAGTAAGTTCTTGCCGTTTGAAGGGATAGCGATTAACGATACTGGCACATTAACACTCAGTTTCCCCAATGCGACTGGCAAACAGCAAGCCACGTTGCAGACACTGAGTGATATCATTCTGCATATTCGCTACACCATCCGCCAATAACCACCTCAATTAAATACTAAAGGCAGGCTCCTAAACGGGGCCTGAACCTTTCGCGAATATATACCACTCACAGTCTGCTCTCTTAACCTGTCTAGCGCTCGTTATAACAGAGATATTTCCTTTTCTCGTGAGTTCCATTGCCTACTATAAAACATCAACCCTCTTCTTTTTCATAACATGCAATATGCAACAAATGCAATTATTTCATTTGGTTATTGTTAATCAATTATATTACTTTCGATGTAATTATAAATTTTGTTATTGCATCGCAATAGCCATTCAAATAAATAATAACGTTGTGAAATAGTTGATAGTTAAATGGTGTTTTTTATTTAGCCGTTATTTTCAACCTAATTTCAGACTGTTATCAGACGTTACCTGTGTTGCCTTTGTTTTGATGAATATAAATAACCTTATTTATATCCACGGTACTCAGGCCAGCATAAATGTTTTATTGAACTAACATTTAAAAGGAATAAACATGAACACATCCACAACCAATATCAATGAAATTTTGAAAAGTAAAGGTTTTAATTCAAAAACTGATATTTGCCATCTCTCTTTTGAAGAGTTTCGCAGAGAAGTGAAGGACAAACTATCGTGGTCACAGACCCAAAGCTTATATCTTGAAGCACAACAAGTGCAAAAGGACAATCTCCTGCATGAAGCCCGTATTCTGAAACGCGCCAATCCTCATTTACAAAGTGCGGTCCATCTTGCCCTGACAACACCTCATGCTGACCAGCAAGGTTATAATAGCAGATTTGGCAATCGCGCCAGCAAATATACAGCCCCAGGCGCAATTTCTTCCATGTTTTCTCCTGCGGCTTATTTAGCTGAACTTTATCGTCAGGCTCGGAATTTACATGCTGAAAATTCTATTTATCATTTGGATAAACGGCGTCCGGATCTAAAATCATTGGTGCTCAGCCAGAAAAATATGGATACGGAGATTTCCACACTTTCTCTGTCTAATAACATGTTGCTAGAGGGGATTAAAACTCAGCCTGATTTGAACAGCCACGCTAAAGTAATGGAAGCGTTATCCAATTTCCGCGTTTCTAGCATGATGCCATATCACGATGCCTATGAAAGTGTGCGTAAGATTATTCAGTTACAGACACCTATCTTTGAACAGGTTAGTACATTATCTGAAACGACAATATCTAAGCTGATGCATAAAGCCTATCTGCTAGAGATTAATGCTTCTGTATCTCCTGATTTATTTAATATTTTGACAAGCATAGCTACAGAAGACAACGTTCAAGACCTTTATCTACGGAGCTTTGGTGATATTAAACCTTCTCTAATGATCAGACCAGAACAGTTGAAAAATTATTATCATCTGACAGATCAAGAAGCCGAGCAATTTATTAAAAAGGAAGATATTACACAAGTACATAGATTGATAGAGAGTGAAGAGAGTGAAGAGAGTGAAACACCGGCTAAATACTATTTGCTGAGACTCAATAAGTTTATTCGTCTTTCGAGGATAACAAAACTCCCCCTAACCATTATTCGAAGCATTATTCTTAGTAGTACTGATAAATATCCACCTGAAAAATATAAAGATGATGAAATATATGACATCATAGAAGTCCCTGCCCTCCCGCAATACAATGAATTTCGTGATAATCCAGATATTAATACAGAAGTATTAAAGAAAGCGTTTCGTGTTAAAAACTATATGCAACGTTACGGTATTGATGCCAAGACTACGTTGAGATTGTGCAAAATATCAATTTTAGAAGATGATAATGCTACCCATCCTTCTCTCCCTGATCTAGCCAAATTATTAGCAGACATCCATCAACTAACGATTAATGAACTAGATTTACTGCTGGTTGCCATAGACAAAGGAACAATAACCGATTTACCCAAGCTCAATGAGACTGATCTAATCACGCTAATTAATAAACTCTATACCGTTACCAATTGGCTGCGTACACGGAAGTGGAGTGTATATCAGTTATTTGCTATGACCACCACCAACTATGACAAAACCCTGACACCAGAAATCCAGAACTTACTGGATACTGTATATAACGGTCTGCAAGATTTTGACAAAAAAATACTAAAAGCCAAAGAGGAACTAAGAAAAGCGGAAGAAAGCCAGTCAAAATCGGAAGAAAATTTAAATAAAGCCAAAAAAAATCTGCAAGAGGTCGAGGAGAATCTGAAAAAAGCATTATCTCATTATATCGCCGCCGCTCTGCAATTACCGTCTGAGAATATTGCTCTCTCTGTGCTGAATTGGGCAGATAAACTAAATTCTGGCAAAGAAAATAAAATGACGGCAAACTCATTCTGGAATTGGCTGCGGACAAACCCCGATAGAACTCAATCAAAAACAACTGAATCAACTACACTAATTCAACAGGCTGTCCAGTATTTCCAATGCCTGGCACAACTAGCGTTGATTTACCGTTCTACCGGCCTTAACGAAAACACCTTAAATATGTTTGTAGCAAAGCCGCAACACTTTATTATTGCAACTGAAACAACACCAGCACATGACGTATCAACACTAATGTCACTAACACGTTTTACTGACTGGGTTAACTCACTAGGTGAAAACGCCTCTTCTGTACTAACCGAATTTAAAAAAGGAACATTAACAACAGAACTATTGGCTAACGCCATGAATCTCGATAAAAATCTACTGGAGCAGGCCAAGATTCAGGCAAAAACTGATTTGTCCAACTGGCCATCTATCGACAGCCTATTGCAGTGGATTAACATCTCACGTCAATTGAACATCTCTCCACAAGGCGTTTCTACACTGACTCAAGTATTGACCGCAGAATCTTCCGCTAACTATACCCAATGGAAAAACGTCGCTGAGATATTAACCGCCGGGCTGGACACCCAAAAAGCCAATGCCCTACATGCGTTTCTGGATGAGTCTCGCAGTGCTGCATTGAGTGAATACTATATTTATATGCGTAACCAAATTAGAAAAGATATAGTCATTAAAAACCGGGATGATCTATATCAATACCTATTGATCGATAATCAGGTTTCCGCCGCCATTAAAACCACGGAGATTGCGGAAGCTATCGCCAGTATCCAACTGTATATTAACCGCGCGTTGAAAAATATGGAGGGAGATACTGTCACAAGCGTCACCAGCCGCTCATTCTTCACCAACTGGGATAAATACAATAAACGCTACAGCACTTGGGCCGGTATGGCTAAACTCCTTTACTATCCAGAGAATTACATCGATCCGACACTACGTATTGGGCAGACAAAAATGATGGATACGCTGCTGCAATCCATCAGCCAAAGCCAATTAAATATCGATACCGTAGAAGATGCCTTTAAATCTTACCTGACATCATTCGAACAAGTGGCTAATCTGGAAATCCTCAGTGCTTACCATGACAACATTAATAATGATCAAGGATTAACTTACTTTATCGGACGTAGTAAAACAGAAGTGAATCAATATTATTGGCGCAGTGTGGATCACAATAAATTCAGCGACGGAAAATTCCCTGCTAATGCCTGGAGTGAATGGTACAAAATTGATTGTCCAATTAACCCCTACAAAGATACTATCCGCCCGGTAATTTTCCAATCTCGCCTGTATCTTATCTGGCTGGAACAGAAAAAGACGACTAAACAGGAAGGTGACAAAACTACCTCGGATTATTATTATGAACTGAAACTAGCGCATATTCGTTATGACGGTACCTGGAATACACCAGTCACTTTTGATGTAAATAAGAAAATATCTGCTCTAAATCTAGATGCGAATAAAGTATTAGGGCTATATTGTGCAAGTTATCAAGGCAAAGATAAATTACTAGTAATATTTTATCCAAAACGGCCAGAAAATACAGATTACAAACTTGAATCTATTGCTATGCAAGGATTATATATCTCCTCTAATATGTCATCAGAAGAGATGGAGCCTAGTAATTATAGAGCCAATATTTATAAACAACTTGATACCCGTATTGAGACTAAAAGTGTTATAAAAGTCAATAATCGCTATGCAGAAAGTTACGAAATCCCTTCATCAGTAAACAGTAATAACGGTTATGATTGGGGAGATGGCTATCTGAGTATGGTATATGGAGGGAGTATTCTAATTACCCGAGACCAAAGCAATAACTCAAAAATAAAAATCTCACCACAGTTAAGAATTATTCACAATGGATATGAGGGCCGTCAACGTAATCAGTGCAATTTAATGAAGAAATACGGTAAGCTCGGTGATAAATTTATTATTTATACCACGCTAGGTATTAACCCGAATAATTTATCAAATAAAAAACTCATCTACCCTGTTTATCAATATGGAGACACTCCCGCAAAAGGGAAGCTGCTGTTTTATCGGGAGAGTACCACTAACTTTGTAAGAGCCTGGTTCCCTAACCTTCCCTCTGGCTCTCAAGAAATGTCCACAACCACTGGCGGTAACATTAGTGGTAATTATGGTTATATTGATAATAAGCACAGTAATAACGATCCATTCAAAGAATATTTCTATATGGATGACCACGGTGGTATTGACACTGATGTTTCTGGACCAATGTTTATTAATACAAACATTCAGCACTCAAACGTTAAAATCACAGTAAAAACAGTGAAGGAAAATGGAGAATCAGATAGTAAACTATATACAGCGAACAACAAGGTTTCCGTTAAACCACCACTCAACTTCGAAGAAATGTGTTACCAGTTTAATGGTCTAGAAGAAATAGATGTCTCCAAACTGAAATTTAATAATAATGAAGCAAGTATTGATATCACCTTTACAGCATTTGCTGATGCATTTACAACATCTGCCGAAGCATCTGAAATAGATAAGAAAGAACGTAATCTAGGCGAAGAACATTTCAGTATTCGTATTATCAAAAAGGAAGATATTAATGATGTCCTGACCCTGCACCATGATGCAAACGGAGCACAATATATGCAATGGGGAGCTTATCGTACTCGCCTTAATACACTGTTTGCCCGTCAATTAATTAGCCGCGCCAACGCAGGGATAGATACTATTTTGAGCATGGAAACTCAAAATATTCAGGAACCTATGATGGGAATTGGCGCCTATGTGGAACTAGTTATGGATAAATATAATCCAGAAATCCACGGTATTCATAAATCCTTTACACTCATCAATTCTAATATTTTTAAATCTAATGATGAATTTCCTGTTTATCAAGGGACATTAAGCGATATTGCACCAACAACAGTAAGATTATTCTTACCTCGTCTTGATGATGCTTTTGGAAATAAAGACAATCTCTATATCAATGCGGTCTATCAAAAAGAGGGAAAGAATAGTATCCGCTTTCTTAAAACAAATAATAATGAACTCGCTACATTAGATACTACTTATAATAACGGCACTTTCTCAGGTCTTGTATCAACTAGAGTAGTACCAACCTTCACAGAACCAATGGACTTCAACGGCGCCAACAGCCTCTATTTCTGGGAACTGTTCTACTATACCCCAATGTTGATTGCTCAACGTTTGCTGCACGAGCAAAACTTCGATGAGGCTAACCGTTGGCTGAAATATGTCTGGAACCCATCCGGTTATATTATCAATGGCCAAATGCAGCATTACCGCTGGAATACCCGCCCATTACAAGAAGACACGAGTTGGAACGATGATCCTTTGGACTCATTTGATCCCGATGCCATAGCTCAACATGATCCAATGCACTACAAAGTCGCCACCTTTATGCGCATCCTAGATCTGTTGATCGAACAGGGAGATTACGCCTATCGCCAATTGGAGCGGGATACACTCGCCGAAGCCAAAATGTGGTATATGCAGGCACTGCATCTATTGGGTGATAAACCTTATCTACCACTCAGCTCAACATGGAGTAATCCAGAGCTACAAGAAGCCGCAGATCTTGAAAAACAACAGGAACATACCAAAGCAATAGCAGATTTACGACAAGGCCAGCCTACAGATGGAAGCAATACAGATCTTTTCCTGCCGCAAGTGAACGAAGTGATGCTGAGCTACTGGCAGAAGCTAGAACAACGGTTGTATAACCTGCGCCATAACCTCTCTATTGACGGTCAACCTTTACATCTGACTATTTTCGCAACACCAGCAGATCCAAAAGCGTTGCTCAGCGCCGCTGTCGCCAGTTCACAAGGAGGGAACAATCTTCCGTCAGAATTTATATCGGTTTGGCGTTTCCCTCATATGCTGGAAAACGCCCGCAGTATGGTCAGTCAGCTAACCCAATTCGGCTCCACATTGCAAAATATTATCGAACGTCAAGATGCGGAGGCATTAAACACGCTGTTGCAAAATCAGGCGGCAGAACTGATATTGACCAATCTCAGCATACAGGACAAAACCATCCAAGAGCTGGATGCTGAAAAAACTGTGCTAGAAAAAAACCGCGCCGGAACCCAGTCGCGTTTTGATAGCTACAGCAAATTCTACGATGAAGACATCAACGCGGGTGAAAAACAGGCAATGGCGTTGCGTGCTTCCGTCGCTGGCATCTCTACAGCCCTTCAAGCATCACATCTGGCGGGCGCAGCACTTGATCTGGCGCCTAACATCTTCGGCTTCGCTGATGGTGGCAGCCGTTGGGGGGCGATCGCCCAAGCCACAGGTAATGTCATGGAATTCTCCGCCAGTGTCATGAATACCGAAGCGGATAAAATCAGCCAGTCTGAAGCCTACCGTCGGCGTCGTCAGGAATGGGAAATTCAGCGTAATAACGCTGAGGCAGAGCTGAAACAAATCGATGCTCAACTTGGTTCGCTGGCAGTACGCCGTGAAGCCGCAGTATTACAAAAAACCAGCCTGAAAACCCAACAAGAGCAGACTCATGCACAACTGACCTTCCTACAACATAAGTTCAGTAATCAGGCGCTGTACAACTGGCTACGTGGTCGATTGTCCGCCATTTACTTCCAGTTCTATGATTTAGCGGTAGCCCGTTGCCTGATGGCGGAAATGGCCTATCGTTGGGAGACTAACGATGCCGCAGCACGCTTTATCAAGCCCGGCGCCTGGCAGGGAACCCATGCGGGTTTGCTTGCGGGTGAAACCTTAATGCTGAATCTGGCGCAAATGGAAGATGCTCACCTGAAACAGGAGCAACGCGTACTGGAGGTAGAACGTACCGTTTCACTGGCAGAAGTCTATAAAGAGAAAAGTCAATTTTCCCTGACTGAGAAAATTGCAGAACTGTTAAAGAATAAATCAGGCGCCGCCGGCAGCGGAAGTAATTCCCTAAAGTTTGGTACAGAGAATGCCGGAACTTCTTTGAAAGCATCCGTTTCGTTAGCTGACTTACAAATCCGTAACGATTACCCAGAAAACAGTGGGGTAGGTAACGTCCGACGCATCAAGCAGATCAGTGTCACCCTGCCAGCACTGCTAGGACCCTATCAGGATGTGCAAGCAATTCTGTCTTACAGCGGAAAAGCCTCTGAATTGGCTGAAAGTTGCAAATCATTGGCGGTTTCTCATGGGATGAATGACAGCGGTCAGTTCCAGTTGGATTTCAACGATGGCAAATTCCTGCCGTTCGAAGGAATCAAAATCGATGAAGGTACGCTGACATTGAGCTTCCCAAATGCAATTAGTAAAGAAGACAAAAAAGGCAAACAACAAGCCATGCTGGAGAGTCTGAACGACATCATTCTGCATATTCGCTACACCATTCGCCAATAACGATTTTAATTAAGTGCTAAAACAGGCCCCTAAGCGGGGCCTGCAAGGAGTTTTTCATGCAAAATTCACAAGATTTCAGTATTACAGAACTATCATTGCCCAAAAGCGGGGGCGCTATCACGGGAATGGGGGAAGCGTTAACCCCCACCGGACCGGATGGGATGGCCGCGCTGTCTCTGCCGTTGCCTATCTCTGCCGGGCGCGGTTATGCTCCGTCACTCGCCTTAAACTACAACAGCGGCGCCGGTAACAGCCCATTTGGTCTGGGCTGGGATTGCAACATTATGACCATCCGCCGCCGCACCCATTTTGGCGTTCCCCATTATAATGAAACCGATACCTTTCTGGGGCCAGAAGGCGAGGTATTGGTGGTAGCGGATCAACCGCGCGACGAATCCACATTACAAGGTATTAATTTAGGCGCCGCCTTTACCGTCACCGGATACCGTTCCCGTCTGGAGAGTCATTTCAGCCGATTGGAATATTGGCAACCCAAGGCAACACCCAAAACAACCGGCAAAACAGATTTTTGGTTGATATATAGCCCAGATGGACAAGTACATTTACTGGGTAAATCACCTCAAGCGCGGATCAGCAACCCGTCAGATATCACACAAACAGCACAATGGTTGCTAGAAGCCTCTGTGTCACCACATGGCGAACAAATTTATTATCAATATCGTGCCGAAGATGATACAGGTTGCGAAGCTGATGAAATCACGCTCCATCCACAGGCCACCGCGCAACGTTACTTACACATCGTGTATTACAGCAACCGGACAGCCAGCGAAACGTTACCCGGTCTGGACGGCAGCGCCCCATCACAAGCAGACTGGTTATTCTATCTGGTATTTGATTACGGCGAACGCAGTAACAACCTGAAAACGCCGCCAGCATTTTCGACTACAGGTAGCTGGCTTTGTCGCCAGGACCGTTTTTCCCGGTATGAATATGGTTTTGAGATTCGTACCCGCCGCTTATGCCGTCAGGTATTGATGTATCACCACCTGCAAGCGCTGGATAGCGAGATAAAAGAACACAACGGACCAACGCTGGTTTCACGCCTGATACTCAATTATGACGAAAGCGCAATCGCCAGCACGCTGGTATTCGTTCGTCGAGTAGGCCACGAGCAAGACGGTACTGCCGTCACCCTGCCGCCATTAGAATTGGCGTATCAGGATTTTTCACCGCAACATAACGCTCGCTGGCAATCGATGGATGTGCTGGCAAACTTCAATGCCATTCAGCGCTGGCAACTAGTTGATCTAAAAGGCGAAGGATTCCCCGGCCTGCTATATCAAGATAAAGGCGCCTGGTGGTACCGCTCTGCACAACGTTTCGGCAAAATTGGCTCAGATGCCGTCACTTGGGAAAAAATGCAACCTTTGTCGGTTATCCCTTCCTTACAAAGTAACGCCTCGCTGGTGGATATCAATGGAGACGGCCAACTTGACTGGGTTATCACCGGACCGGGATTACGGGGATATCATAGTCAGCATCCAGATGGCAGTTGGACACGCTTTACCCCACTCAACGTTTTGCCAGTGGAATATACTCATCCACGCGCGCAACTCGCCGATTTAATGGGAGCCGGGCTTTCTGATTTAGTACTGATCGGCCCTAAGAGTGTACGTTTATATGCCAATACCCGCGACGGCTTTGCCAAAGGAAAAGATGTAGTTCAATCCGGTGATATCACACTGCCAGTACCGGGCGCCGATCCGCGTAAGTTGGTGGCGTTTAGTGACGTACTGGGTTCCGGTCAGGCACATCTGGTTGAAGTAAGCGCGACTAAAGTCACCTGCTGGCCTAATCTGGGGCACGGACGTTTTGGCCAACCAATTACTCTTCCGGGATTTAGCCAACCAGAAGCGACGTTTAATCCTGCTCAAGTTTATCTGGCCGATCTAGATGGCAGCGGCCCGACTGATCTGATTTATGTTCACACAGATCGTCTGGATATCTTCCTGAATAAAAGCGGCAACGGCTTCGCCACACCAGTAACTCTCCCCTTCCCAACCGGAGTGCGTTTCGATCATACCTGTCAGTTACAAGTGGCCGATGTACAAGGGTTAGGCGTCGCCAGCCTGATATTAAGTGTGCCGCATATGACTCCCCATCACTGGCGCTGTGATCTGACCAATGCAAAACCGTGGTTACTCAGTGAAATGAACAACAACATGGGAGCCCATCACACCTGGCGTTACCGCAGTTCCGCCCAGTTCTGGCTGGATGAAAAAGCCGCGGCGCTGTTTGCCGGACAAACACCAGTTTGTTACCTACCCTTCCCAGTACACACCCTATGGCAAACGGAAATAGAGGATGAAATCAGCGGCAACAAATTAGTCACAATACTACGTTATGCACATGGCGCCTGGGATGGACGTGAGCGGGAATTTCGCGGATTTGGTTATGTTGAACAGAAAGACAGCCATCAACTGACCCAAGGCAGTGCGCCAGAACTCACACCACCTGCGCTGGCCCAAGGCAACGCGCCAGAATTCACACCACCTGCGCTGACCAAAAACTGGTATGCCACCGGAATACCCATGATAGATAACACATTATCGACAGAGTATTGGCGTGGTGATAATCAGGCTTTTGCCGATTTTTCACCACGCTTTACGACCTGGCAAAATGATCAAGATATTCTGCTCACACCGGAAAATGATAACAGTCAGTACTGGCTAAACCGGGCACTGAAAAGTCAACTGCTACGCCGTGAACTGTACGGCGAGGATGGCAGTACACAGGAAAAAACTCCCTACACAGTCACTGAATTTCGCCCACAGGTACGTCGGTTACAGCATACCGATAGCCGATACCCTGTGCTTTGGTCATCTGTAGTTGAAAGCCGCAACTATCATTACGAACGTATCGCCAGCGATCCGCAATGCAGCCAAGAGATTACGCTATCCAGTGACCTATTCGGTCAACCGTTAAAACAGGTTTCGGTACAGTATCCACGCCGCCAGCAACCGGCAATCAGTCCGTATCCTGATACGTTGCCTGATAAGTTATTTGCTAACAGCTATGATGACCAGCAACACAAATTACGGCTCACCTATCAACAGTTCAGTTGGCATCATCTGACCGACAATACCATGCTGATGTTAGGATTACCGGATAGTACCCGCAGCGATACCTTTACTTATAGCGCTGAACATGTCCCTGCTGGCGGTCTAAATCTGGAAATCCTGAGTGATGAAAATGGTCTGATTGCGGATAATAAACCGCGTGAATACCTCGGCCAGCAAAAAACCGTTTATACCAATGGACAAAATGCAGCGCCATCGCAAACGCCAACACGGCAAGCGCTGATTGCCTTCACCGAGACAACGGTATTTAGTCAATCCACACTATCAGCATTTGATGGGAGTATCCCATCTGATGAATTGTCAACGAAGCTGGAACAAGCCGGATACCAGCAAACACATTATCTATTCCCGCGCACTGGAGAAGATAAAGTCTGGGCAGCCCGTCATGGCTATACCGATTACGGTACAGCCGAGCAGTTCTGGCGCCCGCAAAAACAGAGCAACACCCAACTCACGGGCAAAATCATGCTCACTTGGGATGCAAACTATTGCGTTGTCACACAAACCCGGGATGCTGCTGGACTAACAACCTCAGCCAGATATGACTGGCGTTTTCTGACTCCTGTGCAACTCACGGATATTAATGATAACCAGCACCTTATCACGCTGGACGCACTGGGTCGGCCAATCACACTGCGCTTTTGGGGAACTGAGAACGGCAAAATGACCGGTTACTCCTCACCGGAAAAAGTATCGTTTTCTCCACCATCTGATGTTGACGCCGCTCTTGAGTTAACAACGCCGATCCCTGTAGCACAGTGTCAGGTCTATGCACCCGAAAGCTGGATGCCCATATTAAGTCAGAAAACCCTCAATAAACTGGCAGAACAAGAACGGCAAGAGCTATATAACGCCCGAATCATCACCGAAGACGGACGCATCTGTACCTTAGCTCACCGCCGCTGGGTAAAAAGCCAAAGTACAATCACACAGTCAATCAATCTGTCAGGCGGCAATCCCCGTTTACCCCCTCATAGCCTCACATTGACTACAGATCGTTATGATCACGATCATGAGCAACAGATCCGCCAACAAGTGATATTTAGTGATGGCTTTGGCCGTTTGCTGCAAGCGGCCGCCCGACATGAATCAGGCATGGCCTGGCAACGTAACGAAGATGGTTCTCTGGTTATAAATGCTAAACATACAGAGACTCGTTGGGCAGTGACTGGACGGACGGAATATGACAATAAGGGACAACCGATACGCACCTATCAGCCCTATTTCCTCAATGACTGGCGATACGTCAGTAATGACAGCGCCCGAAGGGCAGAAGACGCTTATGCAGATACCCATGTCTATGATTCCATTGGTCGAGAAATCAAAGTTATCACTGCAAAAGGTTGGTTCCGTCGAACCTTGTTCACTCCTTGGTTTACTGTCAATGAAGATGAAAATGACACAGCTACTGAGGTGAATATGTAACTTGATCAATTCAATCCCGCCCGGTTGAAGGGCGGGAAACATAGATAGAGGTGAAAGGTGTTGCTCATAATGCCATCAGATACTCAACTTATTATCTGGTTGATCATTGGTTTTATTGCGGCTTGGGGCGGATTAGTAAGGTACCTCATTGATATGCAAAACAAACAATATAAATGGAGTTGGATCAACGTATTCTGTCAACTCATCATCTCCTGCTTTACCGGTGTATTGGGAGGATTGCTGAGTTTTGAAAGTGGCGGCGGCATCTATATGACTTTTGCGATTGCAGGTTTATTCGGCACAACAGGAAGTACCGGACTGAACTGGCTCTGGCGTCGCCTCATCACGCATCATCATGATCATGGAGGAAAACAATAAAGCATTCCCACTGCCACAACAAACTATCTGCCTCCAGTTAAACAAGGAAATTATCTACTACGCTATCGTAAGAAAACGAATATATAGAAAAACTAACATACAGACAAAAACTGCGATTGCAGAAAGGATTACACACAACAGCTCAACAACGAGGTAAATTATGAAAAACATCGATCCTAAACTTTATCAAAAAACCCCTGTCGTCAACGTCCACGATAACCGAGGTCTGACGATCCGTGACATCGCCTTTCACCGTACCACGGCAAACGGCAATACCGATATCCGTATTACTCGCCATCAATACAATACTCGCGGATACCTAAGCCAAAGCATCGACCCACGCCTATATGAAGCCAAACAAAAATCTAACTTTCTCTGGCAGTATGATTTGACCGGCAATATTTTGTGTACAGAAAGCGTCGATGCCGGTCGCACTGTCACCTTAAATGATATTGAAGGCCGTCCGCTGCTGACAGTGACTGCAACCGGTGTCATACAAACCCGACAATATGAAATTTCCACTCTGCCCGGTCGTCTGTTGTCTGTTACCGAACAAGCGCCAGAGGAAAAAACACCCCGTATCAGCGAACGCCTGATCTGGGCTGGCAATAGCGAAGCAGAGAAAGACCATAATCTTGCCGGCCAGTGCGTGCGCCACTATGACACGGCGGGAGTCACCCGATTAGAGAGTTTGTCACTGACCGGTACTGTTTTATCTCAATCCACTCAACTATTGATCGACACTCAAGCAGCTAACTGGACAGGTGATAACGAAACCATCTGGCAAAACATGCTGGCTGATGACATCTACACAACCCTGAGCGCCTTTGATGCCACCGGCGCTTTACTCACTCAGACCGATGCGAAAGGGAACATTCAGAGGCTAACCTATGATGTGGCCGGGCAGCTAAACGGGAGCTGGTTAACCTTAAAAGGCCAGACGGAACAAATGATTATCAGATCCCTGACCTATTCCGCCGCCGGACAAAAATTACGCGAGGAACACGAAAATGGCATTATCACCGAATACAGTTATGAACCGGAAACCCAACGACTTATCGGTATCAAAACCCGCCGTCCGTCAGACGCCAAAGTGTTGCAAGACCTACGCTATCAATATGATCCGGCAGGCAATGTCATCAGTATCCGTAATGACGCAGAAGCCACCCGCTTCTGGCACAATCAGAAAGTGGCGCCGGAAAATACCTACACCTACGATTCCCTGTATCAGCTTATCAGCGCCACTGGGCGTGAAATGGCCAATATAGGTCAGCAAAATAACCAATTTCCCTCCCCGGCTCTACCTTCTGACAACAGCACCTACACTAACTATACCCGCACTTATACTTATGACCGTGGCGGCAATCTGACTAAAATCCAGCACAGTTCACCGGCCACGCAAAACAACTACACCACGGCTATCACGGTTTCTAACCGGAGCAATCGCGCAGTACTCAGCACACTGACCGAAGATCCGGCGCAAGTAGATGCTTTATTTGATGTCGGCGGACATCAGAACACGTTGATATCAGGACAAAATCTGAACTGGAATACACGCGGTGAACTGCAACAAGCGACACTGGTGAAACGGGACAAGGGCGCCAATGATGATCGGGAATGGTATCGTTATAGTGGCGATGGGAGAAGGATATTAAAAGTCAATGAACAACGGGCCAGCAACAACGCTCAAATACAGCGAATAACTTATTTACCGAGCTTAGAACTCCGTCTAACACAAAACAGCACGACCACAACCGAAGATTTGCAAGTTATCACGGTAGGAGAAGCGGGCCGGGCACAGGTACGAGTATTGCATTGGGATAGCGGTAAACCGGAAGATATCGACAATAATCAGTTGCGTTATAGCTACGATAATCTTATCGGTTCCAGTCAGCTTGAATTAGACAGCAAAGGAGAGATTATTAGCGAGGAAGAGTACTATCCCTATGGCGGCACGGCATTATGGGCAGCAAGGAAGCAAACAGAAGCCAGTTATAAAACCATCCGTTATTCAGGCAAAGAGCGGGATGCCACCGGGCTATATTATTACGGTTACCGATATTATCAACCTTGGATAGGACGATGGTTAAGTGCCGATCCGGCGGGAACAATCGATGGACTGAATTTATATCGGATGGTGAGGAATAATCCAATTAAATATCATGATACTGATGGTAGAGCCCCTGAAATTAAAGATGTCGAACACACTGTTATATATGGTTTCAGTCATCACCGCGGATCAGAGATGGGGAAAGCATTCGCGGCTAAAAAGAATCCGGTTACCATCGATGAATATAATGCCGGGCTTGGTATCATGGGTGAATTAAGTCTGTCTGATTATTTTAGAATTTCCCAAAATCTTAAAGAAGACAGTCCACCTAAATTAAATGAGGGAAATATAAGAGCTAACTCATTTAAATATCTGGATGCAATGGATATAAAGGTGGATTCAGCTACCGATAAAATCAAACAGGAAGCCTATGAACAACAATATGCTTACACTGCGTCATGGAGTTTTCACATGATAGAAAATAAAGAAAAATTAGATATTCAGAGTAAAGTAAAAAACCTTCTCCCCTCAAAAGGTTTTTTCAGTGGATTATCCGGCAAAAAACGATTCCAGAAATTAGATGAGTTTATTTTTAAAAATAGTGATGGTAACGGTTTCCCTATTCAAAGACAGAGAGATATTTTAACGAAATTTGCTTCCGCAGGAAGTGCAGGAGAACTTGAAAGCACCTTATCAGCCGAAGACCAATCATGGCTAAAAAATACTGTTGCCACAGCATTCTTTAGACAAACAAGTAAATTAGGTATGGATTGGTTTATAAAACAACTAGCATCACCTGATTTCAGATTTGTTATGGCTGGATATAACGGGGAAGAATTGACTATCGAGCAGTTAAAATCAGACCAACCCTGGAAAACAGGAAAAAGAAGAAAAGAAGGTCCGAATGAATATGCCGAAGCAATCACTTTCTCTGAAATTCGTCACGCTTATAGAAAAGGATACGACAATAAAATAAACTTTATTCAGAAATAATTAATAACAAGCCATGAAAGAATATTTATTTCATGGCTTGATTACTTTTAATATTCAATATTACATAATTAAAGAAACACCTAACCAATTAAAATAACAATACCTTATTTATCATATTAAAATATCAAATCAGAAATTAATGAATTTAAAGGTTCTTTATATTTATTTCTGAGAGCATAAGCACAATACCTTACCGATGGTGCTGGACGTGATTCAAAATTCAGAAATGCTATACTTTTATCAATATGGGCAGAATAGCGCATTTCATTGGGCGTCATTAAACTTATCGCGACACCCGCTTTTACCAGATCCAATCTATTAGTAAAATCAGGGACCGTCAATAACGCCAAACTCGGGTATTCAGGCAGATAATTCAATGGCATAAAATTATCGCATTGTTTTAAAAAGGCACTATTATGCTGAACCAAAGGAAAACTATATATTATTTTATCAGCATGACTTTCTGGTTCTAAAATATCATTGGATACAGCAAGAGACAGCATTTGATAAGCACCATCTATCCTGATGATATCGTCATTATCTGGATAACATTCAGTCGTCACATAAACCGTTATATCTCCTCTCATTAATGAAGAAAATACCGCATCTTGTCTTATTAAATCATCAATTAGAAAATTGTTGATTATACAAATATCGCGATAATGATAACGTTGCACCGCTCTTTTTACGACCGTAGATATCTTATTAACATATTCTCCACTTGTACCAATAACCAGTTTGTCTCTGTTTGATAATTTATAATTTCTACGACAATTCCACTTATCCTCAACTTTCTGGATTCTTTCATAACACGGCAACAGCTCCTGATATAGCGCCCTGCCCTCTTCCGTGAGCTTAGTTTTTCCCGGTAGTCGCTCAAATAATTGATACCCCACACGCTGTTCCAGTTGATATACGAGCCTGCTAAGTGGAGAGGGAGTAATACAAAGCGTATCCGCTGCTAACGTGAATGACTCTTTCTTAGCTGATTCCATAAAATACTTTAGTTGCTTTGAACAAAATATCATCACACACCCTCTTGTTTTCATTCCAGAAATAGAATATTAACCATAGAACATGACAACGATGTTTCTACTTTGCATTCTTTTACATTAGGACATGCATTAATGGACATTGAATTTCACTACATCAATTGTTAATATTTATTTAATACTTGCACAATAATTATAAAATAAATATAAATCACCACTATATTAGGGTAATTATTTTAATGAAAATCCATATTATCTTATTAAGAAAAATATATCTCACCATTATTAGAATTTTATATTTCAATTAGTTATAAATATTATGATAATATCTTCATTAAATGAATTTCAATATAACATTAAATAAATTACACAATTAACACTCTCCACAACTAAATTTCACTATTCTTTCATTGCTCATCAATTATGATGCAAACAATAACAGTTTATTCCTTCCAGCTTTAATCAAAAAAACAATTGCAAATTTTCCATCTGCTTTTTTTGCAACAGCTATTTAAAGAAAACAATTAGATCCCCAACAGGCTAATACCCTACACGCATTCTTAGATAAGTCTCGCAGCTAAATATTGTTTAACATTTATCATGGTAAGTTTTCCTCAATTCCTACAGAAGTAGATATTATTTTATCTTCCAGTAATCTATCGTTTGGCGATGGAGGTCGATTCTTCCATTGGGATATTCAACCCATTCTCCTCTCCCATTAGTCACCGTGATTTTCGGCATTTTGGTTTCATCCAGCTTGGGTTTATAGGTGATTTTCCATTTAGCGCCCGGTGTTAATTTTAATCTGAAAGGATACATTTTAACTTCACCCTGTAAGGATACGCTTTTCGGAAATCCTTCAACTATTTCTAAAACAGGGTAAATAACCGGGCTAAAGTCAATTGTATTCGATGCGGCGATTTCGCTAATATTCGTCTGGACTGCATCATTAATAAATGCGATTAAACCGGCTCCCCCATAGGGTACTGCATCTTTCGCTAGATGGTGGACATTAGTATAGGTTATGGACACAAAGGCCCGGTTAATTTTCCATTTGCACCGGCCACCACCGTTAAAAGGCAGCTTTGTTTGAAAATAACCGGTTTGCGGATCAGCTTTCACTTTCAGGCGAAGTCCATTATAGGTTGGTACTTTATAAGGTGACATGTCAGCATGTAACTGATATTCAAGGCAATCTTTTGAAATATACTCTGCGGATACATGTGGTTCGGTATATTTCGGCGCTACCCCTTCTACCGTGATCCATTGATTCTCTTTAGGAGGAGAAAGCGGTTCATTAGGATCAGCGCAGCCTGATATTAAAATCACGGATAAGACCGATAAGTATTGCTTTATATTGATCATGGTAACTGTTCCTCAATTCCTACAGCGTTATCTATATAGCGTGTTAAGGCTAGATTGCTTTTGAAATTGCAATTTACTTATTTTATGTATCGGAAGTCGACTTGTTGAGTATCGGTTTTAATAAGCCCATCAGGATATTCAACCCACTCTCCTTTTCCATGAGTAATGGTGATTTTTGGTATTTTGGTTTCATCCAGCTTAGGATTAAAGATAATTTTCCATTCAGCTCCCGGAGTTAATTTTAATTGGAAGAAACGCGTACCTACTTCACCTCGTAAGAATAAGCGTTTCGGAAACCCTTCAACTATTTCCAGAATAGGGTAAATAACAGGTCTAAAATCTAGGGTATTCAACACTGTATTTTCGCTGAGACTTGTTTGGGTTGCATTGTTGATAAAAGCGGTTAAACCTGTTCCATTGCCTCCCTCATTAACAACATCCTTCATCAGATGGCTGACGTCAGTATAGCGCACAGACACAAAAGCTCGATCAATCTTCCACTTACATCGGCCACCGCCATTAAAAGGTAATTTCGCTTGAAAATAACCGGTTTGTGGATCGGCCTTTACTTTCAGACGAAGCCCATTATAGGTTGGTACCTTATAAGGTGACATATCTGCATGTAGCTGATATTCAAGGCAGTCTTTTGAGATATACACAGCGGATACATATGGTTCGGTATATTTTGGCACTACCCCTTCCACCGTAATCCACTGATTCTCTTTGGGAGGAGAGAGCGGCTCATTTGGGTCAGCACAGCCTGATATTAAAATCACAGATAGGACCGATAAGTATTGCTTAATATTGATCATGGTAACTGTTCCTCAATTCCTACAGCGTTATCTATATAGTGTGTTAAGGCTAAAGGTCCTTTTTGATCCTGTTGAGTGCAAATCAATGCTTGCTTTAAGTGATGGTCCATCTGTAAAAATAATGCATCGCGCTGCCGGATATCTGCAACAATATCGTTCCTCTCATTCAGCGTTTTTTCAAATAACTGTTCTTGATCTCGGAAAAAATGGTATTTATCCGGTGCAACTAATTCTGCCAGTCGTGCGCCAATGTAACGGGCGTATTTCAATGAACTGTGATCAGGGAACCCCAAGGCATCTTTTTCGGTCGGATTCTCATTCAGTGGAAACCATTTGGCTTTATCCGCATCGCTTATTTGTTTAAAAAATCCTTTTTGAATCTCCCCCGCAGCCTTTAGATTGTGTTCCGTTTCACAGTTTAATGACGGAATTAAATACAATTTTGTTTTGGTGGGTAAAGTGGTTCTGAGTCGTATATGGTTGCTTGGATTACGTTCCTCCAGCCATTCAATAACCAGATTGATTTTACAAAAGTGCACTATTTTCCCGTGATGTAAGAAAATTTCACCGATTTTGGTAACATCCAGCAACTCAATAGGGCTGAATAGATAGCCTAGCGGTCCCCAACAGTCATATAGCCAGTTATCCAGATTTTTTTCCGGTGGTAATGAAGGGATTGGGTCATCTTCATTCACATGGCGGTAATGGGTGATATCTGCTAGTTCCCGTACCGCACTGGCAGTTAACACCCGAGGCATTCCATAGCTGTAAAAACATGGATCATATTCTTTCAGTTGTGCGCAATGTAGTAATGCAAGCGCTCCTCCTAAGCTATGACCGCAAACAAATAACCTTTTGTTGTTAGCTAACTTAATGATATCGCTAAATACGTCTTGAGCTGTATCACTGGGAACTCTTAACTTGCTAACTAGGTTAAATGCCTCCCAAAACCCTTTATGTACTTTGCCGCTATGAATAAACCCGCTGCATAGCGTTTTTTCCTCACAACCTAGTTCCAAAGGTTGGTACGTAGCATCTGTCAGAACATCCTCTGTACTGGCTGTACCCCGCCAACTGACAATCACATCGTTTTT
The DNA here is from genome assembly GCF_026153155.1 of Photorhabdus aballayi. Lineage (NCBI taxonomy): Bacteria > Pseudomonadati > Pseudomonadota > Gammaproteobacteria > Enterobacterales > Morganellaceae > Photorhabdus > Photorhabdus aballayi. The sequence goes on from NZ_JAPFCD010000059.1 coordinate 27,102, forward strand.
ACTTGCCACATAAAACAACTGAGTATTACCCTGCTTGTTATCCCCTGTTTTTGAATTAATAAATTCCACTTGAGCATAACGTTCACTAAACGGTACATCGTAAACTACAGGCGTTGCTGACAATTCTTCCACTTTATAGGGCAATTTTGAAACATCCACCATTTGCCGGTTAAAAAAGTGTTTCACAGAACCTTCAATATCAACATCACCATTGGCATAAGCCAGCACGCTCATTAAGCTTTGGTTATAAGCATTCACAATGGAATACTCTTTTTGATGATGCAGCAGCAGAACCCAGGCCCGAAACGGGCATACTTCCAGAACATACCGTCGATTCATCGGATAGACCTCATAGCCTTGTGGTTCCGGGTCCGGGAAGTGATAAGGGGGTGGAATGTCTTTAGGATCTTTCCAATCCTTAATCTCCGGCAATCCATCACTGATCTGCCCGATAGTCACATAGCGATATTGATGGCCTTCAGTTTCTGCTTTTGGCTTCACCACCGAAGCCTCTTCACCGCGTATTTCCCGCAACGGACGCTGTTCCATTTCGTCGGCCAGTGGTTGGGCGCCGATATACAGGGTTACCGGATGGGGTGGCATATCTTCTTCCCTTAATAAACCATTGCCATCGGTAACGCCTTTACGTCCCAGCCGAGGATTTCCTCGGATTTTCAAACGATAAGGCATATTGATCAAGGGTTTCCCCTGTTCATCCACCAACTGAAATTCCAACCAGTTTTTCAGCATGTTTTTACAATCAAGACAATAGAGTGGGCTTAATTTGCTCATTGATACTCTTTCCTTACTGTACTGTTAACGTTATATATAAGGGCACAGCCCGAACATCATGGGATAAAAATCCCACAGGAGTTCTCCCGTCTGGCCATCAATGACCTTCATCATCACAAAAGCATCCATACTGATGAAATCAGCACAAACACCTCAATATGACCACAACTTATTGATTTATCTAAAAATGAATAAAACAGTAAAAATCCTATTACCACAGATAAAAAACACCGCTTATGCCGTGAGTAATAATGAGTTGAGCGACAGGGATACAGCAGTGCATCCCCATCAATTAGTCCCTTTGAATAAAGGGAACAGGAGTTGGAATTTCCTTCATACTGTCCAATATGATGGAATTTAAGTTATGATTATTAAATCATCAATAAATAGCAAGAGAAAATTTTCATTTTTTTAATTTACAAAAATACAAATTTGTAAGAAAGTGTTACAAACTTAATAGAAATTAATTTACTGTTAATCTAATGAAGGATGAAATTATAAAAATAACCCATTTCCCATTTTTTCCTCATGGTCAGCCAACCACACCCACTATCTGATACCTTAATTCCTATCAATACAATCTCAAACAATACAATCTCAAAAATTACCAACGCGTTTGCATTTATAACATCTACGGCAAATCGCTTTCCTTGCCTATTTAGTGATATAAAATCTTCTGGATATTGCCATAACTTAAATTATTTTGAAGATTAACACCATCTAAGGAGTTAAAATATGAGCAGCTATCACTCTGCAATTGACCAAAAAACACCATCGATTAGTGTATTGGATAACAGGAAATTAAATGTACGCACGCTGGAATATCTACGTACCCAAGCCGGTGAGAAGCAAGTATTTAAGATGGATTTAAACGATTCGAGAAAAGGCCTTACTGAAAAATTGAAATTAAGAGTCAGTGGACCACAAGCTGGACAAGCGGAAATATTGCTTCCCAGAGAAACACCGTTCGAGGTTGTTTCAATGAAACATCAAGGTAGAGATACCTATGTATTATTACAAGATATTAAACCCTCCGCTGGCGCTCATAGGAATGTACGTAATACTTATACAGGCAACTTCACGTCATCCAGCACAAATTGAGTTATGCAAAATAGCTATTGATTAATTTAGCCATAAAAGATCCCCTGAACTTTGATTCAGGGGATTTAACAACCAACCATCGTTAAAAGCTCAAGAAAGTTTCATTCAATCACGATAATATTTCATTAATCAAAACCAGTAGTTTAATTCATTCAATAATAAACATCCCAGATTAACCCTAAAGAATTAAATCTGAAATGAGTAAATTCAATGGTTCTTTATATTTATTCCTGAGAGTATAAGCACAATACTTCACTGATGGTGTTGGATACGATTTAAAATTCAAAAAAGTAATATCTTTATGAAGATCAGCAGAACAGAACACTTCATTCGGTGTCATTAAACTTATCGCGACACCTGATTTCACTAAGTCCAACCGATTAGTAAAATCAGGCACAGTTAGCAAAGTTAAATTCTGGTATTCAGGTAGACAATTCAGTGAAATAAAATTGCCACACTGTTTAAAGAAAGCACTATTATGCTGAGCCAAAGGCAATGTATATATAATATCATCAGCGTTACTTTCCGATCCTAAAATATCATTAGCTACAGCAAGGCGCAAAGTCTGATAAGTTCCATCCACTCTGACAATATCATCGTTGTCAGGATAATGTTCAGTCGTCACATAGACGGTTATATCTTCTTTCATTAAAGAAGAAAATATTGCCTCTTTTCTTGCCGAATCATCAACCAGAAAATTGTTTTTTATGTAAATATCACGATAATGATAACGTTGTACCGCTCTTTTTATCACTGCCGAAATTTTATTAATATATTCTCCACTTGTCCCAATAATAAGTTTCCCGGCGTTAGCTAATCTCCCGCTTCTCCGATAATGCCAATTATCCTCAACGCGCTGCATTCTCTCATAACATGGCAATAACTCCTGATATAATGCTCTCCCCTCCTCAGTGAGTTTGGTTCTTCCCGGTAATCGTTCAAATAGTTGACAGCCCACACGTTGTTCCAGTTGATATATGATCCTACTTAGAGGAGAGGGAGTAATACAAAGCGTATCCGCTGCTAAAGTAAATGACTCTTTTTTCGCTGACTCCATAAAATATTTCAAGCTCTTTGAACAAAATAGCATCATATATCCTTCTTATTTTAATTAATCGTTCCATCCGCAATAGAATGGAATATTAACAAGAAAACATTACAACTACTTTTCTTCTTTGCATTATTTAACATCAAAGTATGCATTAACTGAGATTGAGTTTTATCATCTTTATTCTTAACAGTTATCAAACAATTTTCATTATTATTGCAAAATAAATATAACCCCATCTTATGTTACAATAATGATCATAAAGAAATTTCACATATTATCATTAAGTAATAATAGGCATAATTAACCATTTAATTAAACATTTCAATTGGTTGACAAAGTCTCATTATGCTCAACATGTAATGAGCACAATTTTAACATTAAATAAATTGCATAGTTT